>NZ_JXYF01000009.1:0-89095 GCF_000967735.1 Paracoccus sp. S4493 | reverse complement strand
GATTCTGCTGGGTCGATACAAACCCTCGAAAACAACGGAAAAATCCGGCCGCAGCCGGAACGGGAGAACGCTTTCGCGGGGGCAAGTGGCGGAGCGAGAGGGATTCGAACCCTCGAGACGGTCTCCCGCCTACACACTTTCCAGGCGTGCGCCTTCGACCACTCGGCCACCGCTCCGTGAGGCGGGTCTAGCCCGACGCACGGCGCGGTGCAAGGGGATCACAGCTTGGAAACGCGCTTTTGCAGTTCGGCAAGCTGGCGGCGGATCTCGGCCATGTCGCGCTCGTCTTCGGGGGTTGCGGGGCCGGCGGGGGGCGTGGGCGTGCCATCCTCGCGTTCGGGGCCCGAGGCACCACCGCGCCAGCCGCCCATCATGGCCTTGAGAAACATCTGCTGCTGGCGCTGCAGCGCGTCGAATCCCGGCATCGTGGCCATGGGATTGGGCATCGCCGCCATGTTCTCCATCAGCTTGGACTGTCCCTCGCGCAGCATCTCGAAGCTGGCGGCCAGGAACTGCGGGACGACCGATTGCGCGTTGGTCGTATAGCTGCGCACCAGGTCGGTCAGAACGTCCAGCGGCAGGACGCTCTCGCCCCGGCTTTCATGTTCGGCGATGATCTGCAGCAGATATTGGCGGGTCAGATCGTCACCCGACTTCAGGTCGATGATCTTGACCTCGCGGCCATCGCGGATGAAGCCCGCGATATCCTCCAGCGTAACATAGTCGCTGGTCTGCGTGTTGTAGAGGCGGCGGCTGGCATAACGCTTGATCAGCAGCGGCGCAGTCGATGCGGCCATCCTGGGTTCCTTGAATTCATCCTGGCCGCCATGATGAATTCTGCACCCGCAAAACGCAAAGGAAAAAGCCCCGGCGCGCAAATGCGAACAGGGGCGACCGAAGTCGCCCCTGCCCCGTCGGTTCCAGTGATCAGGCGATCACTTGTCGGCGGTCGCCGTGGCGGCCTTCTTGACGGCGGTCTGGGTGTCGCGGGCGGCCTTTTCGGCCACCTTCTGCGCATCAGAGGCCATGTCCTTGCCGGCGGTCAGCATCAGGTCGACGGTGTCCATCTGGACCTTCTTGGCGACTTCGGCATAGGCAGCCATGTGCTCGGCGGCCATTTCGGCTGCGGCCGAGGCGAAATCGCTCATGGCCTTGGCGTATTCGGACGGGTCCTGCTTGACGGCAGCCAGCTCGCCCATGCGCGAGATCGAGTCCTTGGCCCAGCGGGCCGAGATCTCGGTCGAACGCTCGGCGGCGCTCAGCGCGACGCGGGCCAGCTTCTCGCCCATCATCGACTGCGACTTCATCGCGTCCTGCATCGAGCTGGTGTCGATGGGAAAGTTCGCCATCATGTCCTGCATCGTCTTGGTCATATCGGGGGTCTTTGCCATGTCGTTCACTCCTGTGATGCAGCGACCGAGAGACAGAGGGAACGGGTCGCTGCGATCCATTCCATGCCACCAATATGAATGCTGCACCGCAGCATTTCAAGTATTTTTTCTGCGGCGCGGCGAAAATCCGGCGGGTCGGCGCAAGCCCTTGGAAAGTCCCGTGCGCCAGCCCCGCTTCAGCCTGCGCGCTCGTGGACATAGCGGCCAGGGGCGGGATCAAGACCCGCTCCGGGGTCGCGGGCGGGCACCATCGGACCGGCTCGCTCGGCCAGCCATGCGCCCCAGGTCGGCCACCAGCTGGACTGCTGGAACGCCGCCGCGTCCTTCCAGTCCTGATGCGTGCCGCCAAAGCCGTGGTCGCTGAGATAGTGGCCGTATTTCTGCCGCGTGGGCGGGTTCACGATGCCCGCCACATGCCCCGATTGCGACAGGATGAAGGTCTTGTCCTTCGATCCCATTTGCGCCACCCCGCGCCAGCAATCCTTCCAGGGTGCGATGTGGTCACCCTCGCAGGCGACAGAACACAGGGGCACCGTGACGTCGGACAGGTGCAGGCGGTGGCCCAGCAGATCGAACCCCTCCTCGGCAAAGGCGTTCTTCTGGCACAGGCCGCGCAGGTACTGCATCGCCATGCGCCCCGGCAGGTTCGTGCTGTCGCCGTTCCAGAACAGCAGATCGAAGGCCGGCGGCGTCTCTCCCATCATGTAGCTGCGGATGGCAGGGCCCCAGACCAGGTCGTTGGCGCGCAGGAAGCTCATGGTGCGCGACATCAGCTGTGCCCGCAGCAGGCCGTGGCGCTGGACCTCGGCCTCGATGCCGCCGACGAAATCGTCCTGCAGGAAGCTGGTGAATTCGCCCTGGTCGGAAAAATCCGTCAGCGTGGTCAGCAGCGTGGCCGAGTTCACGCGGCGATCGCCCTTCTGCTTCAGCAGCGCCAGCGTCAGCGACAGCGTGGTGCCCGCGATGCAATAGCCGACCGCGTTCAGCCGCGCCTGTCCCGTCAGGGCCTGGACCTGGTCCATCGCGTCCAGATAGGCCTGGACGTACTCCTCCATGCCGGTGTCGGACAGGCTGGCATCGGGGTTCTTCCAACTGACGACGAACAGCGTCTGACCCTGATCCACCAGCCAGCGGATCAGACTGTTCTGGGGCTTTAGGTCCAGAATGTAGAACTTGTTGATCCAAGGCGGAAAGATCACCAGGGGCAGCGCATGCGTCTTGGGCGTCGTGGGCGCGTACTGGATCAGCTCGAACAGCGGCGCGCGATAGACGACGGTGCCGGGCGCGGTGCCAATGTTCTCTCCGACCGTGAAAGCGCGGCGATCGGCCAGGGACACGATCATCTCTCCGCCATGCTGCTCGACATCGCGGACCAGGTTCTCCAGCCCCTTGACCAGGCTCTCGCCCTCGGTCTCGACGGCCTTCTCCAGCGCGTCGGGATTGGTCGCCAGAAAGTTGGTGGGCGCCATCATGTCGATGATCTGCGCGGTCATCCAGTGGACACGCTTGCGGGTCACATCGTCGGGCAGATCCAGCGTCGCCGTCGCATCCTTCAGCGCGCGCGCATTGGTCAGGTACTGCTTCTTGATCAGGTTGAAATAGGGGTGGGTCTGCCACAGCGGGTTGGCAAAGCGGCGATCGGCGGGGCTGTCATCCTCGGGGGCGGTCAGCTGCCCGGTGGCCAGCGCCTTCTGCGCGCGGGCATAGTTCGACAGGGTCTGACCCCAGAAGGTGACCTGGGTCTCGATCATCTTGGCTGGATGTTCCGCCAGCGTCTTCAGGAACGCGTTCGCGGCGGTCAGGTACAGCTCGGCGCCCGGCCCCTCGACGCCGGGATTGGGCAGGTTGCGATCGGCCAGCGCGGCCATCAGGCGGTGACCCAGGGTCTCGATCCGCTCGATGTTCTCGGCCAGCTTGTGGGCGGCGGGGGCGGGCTTGGGCGCCGCGGCCTTAGCTTCGGCCTCGGGCGACGTGCTCTGGACCTGGGGCGTCTCGATCTTGGGTTCGGCGGCCTCCACCTTGGCCTGGGGCGTCTTCACCTCGACCTCCGGGGTCTTGGCCTGGGGCTTGGGCTTCGCGCGCGCCTTTGCGGTTGTTGCCGGTTTCGCACGTGATTTGGCAACATTTCTACCCGTCTTGTCCGGCTGTCTTGCCATGATCCGTAATCCCCCCTACTTATACGGTCATGATATGCGCAGGGCAGGCAAGGCGTAAACCCGGCTTCTGACCCCGTTCCCGCCGCCCCGTCGCGCGCAGATCATGTGCCGCGGCGCAGCAATTGTGGGGTTACATGTCGGTCAAAGGTCTTCGCGGCATCGTGTCCTATGACGCGATGGAGACGATTCGGAACACGAACGAATGGATGGGCGCGACCGCCCGCGCGATCGGAGCCTATCCCGCCTTCGCCTTGGTCCCGCATCCCGCGTTCCGGATGCTGGGGGCCTGGGGCCGTGTCACCGAACGCAGCTTCGCACGCATGGTGATCAAGCCCGACTGGGAGATCCCCCCCATCGCCGGAGAGGACGGGCAGGACCACGTTGTCTATGTCGAGCCGGTCCTGCGCCGGGCCTTCGGCGACCTGATCCATTTCCGCGTCGCCCGTCGCGACCCCCTGCCCCGCAAGGTTCTGCTGGTCGCGCCGATGTCGGGTCACTATGCGACCCTGATGCGGTCGACCGTATTGTCGCTTCTGAACGATTGCGAACTCTACGTGACCGATTGGCACAATGCCCGCGACATTCCGGTCAGCGAGGGCAAGTTCGACGTCGAGGATTATACCCGCTATCTGGTCGACTTCATCAGCCACCTGGGCCCCGACGTGAATGTCATCGCGGTGTGTCAGCCGGCGCCCCTGGCCCTGGTCGCGACAGCCATCCTGGCGGAGGAGGAGCCGGCTGCACAGCCGCGCACCCTGACCCTGATCGGCGGCCCCGTCGACCCCGACGCCGCCGCGACCGAGGTCACCGATTTCGGCAACCGCATCACCATGGGTGAGTTGGAGCATCTGGCGATCCAGTCCGTGGGGTTCAAGTATCGCGGTGCCGGGCGCATGGTCTATCCCGGGCTGGCGCAGCTGTCGTCGTTCATCACCATGAACATGCAGACCCATACCCGCGCCTTCATCGAACAGATCTATGCCGAGGCGCGCGGCACCGCCAGCGAAGGCGACAAGCACAACAAGTTCTATGACGAATACCTGGCGGTCATGGACATGACGGCCGAATTCTACCTGTCGACCGTCGAACGCATCTTCAAGAACCTCGAGATCGCGCAGAACCGCTTCACCGTCGACGGCCGTCCCGTCGATATCGGCAAGATTACCGACGTCGCCGTGATGACGGTCGAGGGGGCGAATGACGACATCTCGGCGCCGGGCCAATGCGTCGCGGCGCTGGACCTGTGCACCGGCGTGCCCAACGCCAGGAAGGTTCAGCACTTGGAACCGGGCGCTGGCCATTACGGCATCTTTGCAGGCAAGTCGTGGCGCCTGAACATCCGTCCGCTGGTTCTTGACTTCATTGACGAAAACGCAGCCCTGCCGGACAGCGTCAAGCCGCGTCGCAAGCGTCGGGCAGGCGGCGCGGCCGCCGATTGCGGCGTCAACGATCCGGTCCACTCGGACAACGTCGCGGTCTGACGTCGGTCCCGCGGGACGGGGGAACCCGGTCCCGCGGATCGTTGTTTATCCCGCGATCGCCGCCTGATGCGGCACGAAAGGATCGCAGGATGACCGACCACAATCACCAGTTCTGGAGCCGTCTGGACGACATCAACAGCGGCATGCTGGGTGTGACCCAGGATTCGCGGCTTGTTCCGATGTCGCATTATACCGACCGCAAGGTCGGCGTGCTGTGGTTCATCACCGCCAAGGACACCGATCTGGCCCGCAGCGTGGCATCGGGTCCGCAGGATGCGATGCATGTGGTCAGCGATGCTGGCCAGGGCCTTTACGCCCGCATCCACGGCACCCTGTCCCTGTCCGACAACCGCGCCAAGCTGGACGAGTTGTGGAACGCAGTCGCCTCCAGCTGGTTCGAGGATGGCAAGCAGGACCCCGACGTCCAGCTGCTGCGTCTGGACCTGACCGAGGCGGAAGTCTGGGCCACGGGCGGCAGCATGGCCTTCCTGTACCAGATCGCCAAATCCAAGATCACCGGCGACAAGCCCGACATGGGCGACCACTATTCCCTGACGTTTTGAACGACCTCCTCGATCGTCGCGACGATCAGGTCCAGACAGTCGGGCGAGGAGAATCGGTGATCGGCCCCCTTGACCAAGGTCAGCCGCAGATCCTCGCCCGACGCGTGATCCAGCAGGTCCATCGCCCAGTATACCGGCACATCCGCATCCGCTGTCCCTTGCAGCATCCGCGCCGGAAAAGGCAGCGACAGCGGCTGGTTCAGGACCAGTTGATCGCGGCCATCCTCGATCAACCGGCGCGTCAGGATCAGCGGCTCTCCGTACTCGCTTGGTAGGGCAACGCGGCCGTCGCGCATCAGCGCCTCGCGTTGGCCGGGTGAAAACCCGGCCCAGAACCCGCGTTCGGTGAAATCCGGCGCCGCGGCAATCGTGACCAGCCCGGCAACGCGGTCCGGGATCGTTCGTGCCATCAGCAGGCTGATCCACCCGCCCATCGATGATCCGACCAGAATCTGCGGGCCCTGTGTCAGCGCCTCGATCGCTGCACGAGCATCGGCGGCCCAATCCCCGATGCAGCCCTCCTCGAACACGCCGTCGCTGGCGCCGTGCCCGGAATAGTCGAACCGCAAAAAGGCACGCCCCTGCGCCGCCGCCCAGTCGCGCAGATGGGCCGCTTTCGACCCCTGCATGTCGGACCGGAACCCGCCCAGGAAAACGATTCCGGGGTCCTGCCCCTCTAGGCGGTCGTAGGCGATGCGCCGTCCCGTATCCGTCGTCAGATAATCCGTCATTTGCTCACCTCGTCCAATCCCCATGCGACCCAAGCCCCCAGGGCCGACGCCGCGGCGAAGGCGGCCACCGCCCATTGCGCGCCCAGCACCGCCAGCCCCGCAGAGGCGGCCCCGGCCACCAGCAGGACGACACCGACCACCAGGTTCGACACCGCGGTATAGGCGGCGCGCTGATCATCGGGCGCCATGTCGACCAGATAGGTCGTCCGCCCCTGCCGCACGCCGTGATAGGCGATCATCAGGCCGAACAGAACCACCGCGATCGCGCCCGTCACCTGTGCCAGCCCCATGGCCGCCAGAACCAGGGCCGCACCCAGGGCGATTGCCCCCGCGACGCCCGACCAGATCAGCACCCGGCGGGCCGACCGGTCCGACATCCGCCCCCAGACCCAGGACGACAGCAGGGATGCCAGCGCCGATGCCAGCACCAGAAGGCCCAACTGACGGTCTCCCTGCCCCGCTGCGGCCAGCACCAGCAGATAGGGCGGCGCCAAGGCCGACCCCACCAGCAGCGACCGCGCGACGATGAACCGGGCCAGCTGTCCATCCTCGCGCACCAGACGCAGCTGGCCGATGGATTGCGACAGGCTCAGCACCTCCTCACGCGGCTGCGCCTCCTCGTCCAAGGTCGCAAAGATCGCGCCGCCCAGGATCCAGGCGACGCCCGCCAGCGCCACCGCGCCGATGACCAGCACCGCCCGATCCAGCGGCTGCCACAGCAGCAGGCCGGCAAAGACGATGACCCCCGCGGCGCCCACGCTGCTGGCGAAACCCGTGGCCGCGCCGCGCCGCGACTTGCCCACCGTCTTGCCCAAGACATCCTTGTAGCTGGCCGAACAGACCGACCGCGCCAGGGCCAGCACCGCCAGGGCTGCGATGATGGCCCCGCCCGCGGCCGGCCCCTCCATCGTCAGGGCGATGCCCGCGATGGCCAGCGCCGCCAGACCTTGCACGACGCTGCCCACGGCCCAGGCCCATTTGCGTCGCGGCAAAGCGCCGATGGCCCCTGCGGTGAACAGTTGCGGCAGCAGCGACCCGGCCTCTCGGACGGGCACCAGCAGGCCGATCACGCCCGCCCCCGCACCCAGATGGGTCAGCAGCCAGGACAGAACCAGTTTCGCGTCGACCAGCCCGTCGGCCAGTTTCGACGCCGCCAAGGACAGGATGTGGCGCAGGAAGTTGCGCGGCTCGACCCGGCTCTGGGCGTCGGACAAGCCGCCGTCGCTGTCGGGGTCCTCGACCAGACGCTCGAACAGTTGCTCCTCGAAATCGCTGTGGTGGCTCATGCTGGCTTCCCGTGTGTTGCCGTAATCTTGACTAATCGCGCGGGCACGTCCATGCCTGCCCGACCATAACCCGCAACCGGGCGTTCCGTGGGCGCCAAACCGACGAGGAGGACAACATGTCCCAGATCACCCTCACCTTTCCCGATGGCAATGCGCGCAACTATCCCGCCGGCGTGACCGCCGCCGAGGTCGCCGAGAGCATCGCGCCCAGCCTTGCCAAGCGCGCCATTTCCGCCAGCCTGGACGGCAGCCACATCGACCTGGCCTGGCCGATCACCGCCAGCGGCCAGATTGCCATCCATTCGATGAAGGACGAGGCGCAGGCGCTGGAGCTGATCCGCCACGATTTCGCCCATGTGATGGCCCGTGCGGTCCAGGCGATCTGGCCCGACGTCAAGGTTACCATCGGCCCGGTCCGCGACCACGGCTGGTTCTATGATTTCGACCGGGCCGAACCCTTCACTCCCGACGATCTGGGCGCGATCGAGGCCAAGATGAAGGAGATCATCAACGCCCGCGAACCCGTCCGCACCGAGATCTGGGACCGCGACCGCGCGATCGCCCATTACAAGGCGGTGAACGAGCCCTTCAAGCTGGAGCTGATCGACCGCATCCCCGAGGGCCAGGACCTGCGCATGTACTGGCACGGCGACTGGCAGGATCTGTGCCGCGGTCCGCACCTGCAGAATACCGGCCAGCTGCCTGCCGATGCTTTCAAGCTGACCCATATCGCCGGGGCCTATTGGTTGGGCGACGCGACGCGACCCATGCTGCAGCGCATCTATGGCGTGGCCTACCGCAACCGCGACGACCTCAAGGCGCACATGACGATGCTGGAGGAGGCCGCCAAGCGCGACCACCGCAAGCTGGGCCGCGAGATGGACCTGTACCACATGCAAGAGGAGGCGCCGGGCCAAGTGTTCTGGCATCCGAACGGCTGGAACATCTATACCACGCTGCAGGACTACATGCGCCGCAAGCAGCGCGCCGACGGCTATGTCGAGGTCAACACGCCCCAGGTCGTCAGCCGGAAATTGTGGGAAGAATCAGGGCACTGGGAGAACTATCAGGAAAACATGTTCATCGTCGAGGTCGATGAGGAACATGCCAAGACCAAGACGATCAACGCCCTGAAGCCGATGAACTGCCCGTGCCACGTTCAGATCTTCAACCACGGCCTGAAATCCTATCGCGACCTGCCGCTGCGCATGGCCGAGTTCGGGTCCTGCAACCGCTATGAGCCCTCGGGCGCGCTGCACGGCATCATGCGCGTGCGCGGCTTCACCCAGGACGACGCCCACATCTTCTGCACAGAGGACCAGATCGAGGCCGAGACCAAGAAGTTCATCGACTTCCTGGCCGGGATCTATGCCGACCTGGGCTTCGAGGGCTGGCGCATCAAGCTGTCGACGCGCCCCGAAAAGCGCATCGGCACCGAGGAAAGCTGGGACCGGGCCGAGGCCGCCCTGGGCAACGCCTGCAAGGCCGCGGGCCATGACTACACGGTTTTCCCCGGTGAGGGCGCGTTCTACGGGCCGAAGCTGGAATTCGTGCTGACCGACGCCATAGGTCGTGACTGGCAGTGCGGCACGCTGCAGGTGGACCCCAACCTGCCGGAACGTCTGGATGCGGAATATGTCGGTGCCGACGGGCACAAGCACCGGCCCATCATGCTGCACCGCGCGGTGCTGGGCAGCTTCGAGCGTTTCATCGGCATCCTGATCGAGAACAGCGCCGGCAAGCTGCCCTTCTGGCTGGCGCCGCGTCAGGTGGTCGTGGCCTCGATCGTGTCGGATGCGGACGCCTATGTGCACGAGGTCGTGGCCGCATTGCGCGCCCGCGGCATCCGGGCCGAGGCGGACATCCGTAACGAAAAGATCAACTACAAGGTCCGCGAACATTCGGTCGGCCGCGTTCCCGCGATCCTGGCCATCGGCATGAAGGAGGTCGAGGACCGCACCGTCTCGCTGCGCCGCCTGGACGCGCAGGGCAGTCGCACCGTGACCCTTGACCAGGTCGTGGCCGATCTGGCGGCCGAGGCCACGCCCCCGGACCTGCGCTGAACCCCGCCTGCGTCAAACGCGGCACCACGGGGCCGCGTTTGACTCTTGCGTTTTGCAACGATTCGGGCATCCTCTCAGTCGCGTGAGCGAAGACTTTCTACCGCCTCCCTCTTGGGCAGCCGGAAGACCGAAAGCGGGCTGCACGGCCTGGCGCAATCCTGCGTCGGGATGACTTGAAGGAGAATACGGTTATGGCGACCGGAACGGTAAAATGGTTCAACTCGACCAAGGGCTTCGGCTTCATCGCGCCCGATGACGGCGGCAAGGACGTGTTCGTGCACATCTCGGCCGTGGAACGTGCCGGGCTGACGGGCCTTCAGGACAACCAGAAGATCGCATTCGAGCTGCAGTCCGGCCGTGACGGCCGCGCCTCGGCCAGCGATCTGAAACTGCTCTGATCCGCCATCGCGCGTGATCCGGACGGCCCGTTCGCGCGGGCCGTTTTTTATTGGGCGACAGGCAGGACGCAGGAATGAACCTGGCCGAACATGTGCTGCGGGCGGGGCAGGCTGTCCCGGACCACCAGGCCCTGGTCGTCATGGGCGCGGACGACGCGCAGGTCTGGACCCATGGCGATCTGCGCCGCGCGGTGCTGGGCACGGCCACGGGCCTGACGCGCGCGGGCCTGCGCCCGGGCGACCGGCTGCTGATGCGTCTGGCGAACCGCCCGGCCTTTCCGATCGCCTATCTGGGGGGCATCGCTGCGGGGGTGATCCCGGTGCCGACCTCGGCCCAGCTGACCGGGGCCGAGATCACGCGCATCGCTGCCCGCATCGCACCCGCGATGATCGTGGCCGGCGCGGGCGTGCCCCTGCCCGACCATCCCGCCCCCGTCCTGACCGAGGGCGACCTTGACGGCATTGCCACGCTTCCCCCGGCCGATTTCGCCCAAGGGTCCGCGGATCGCCTGGCCTATATCGTCTTCACCTCGGGCAGTTCGGGCCAGCCCCGAGCCGTCATGCACGCGCATCGCGCGATCCTGGCGCGGCAGGCGATGATGCAGGGCTGGTACGGGCTGCGCGCCGACGATCGCCTGCTGCATGCCGGGGCGTTCAACTGGACATTCACCCTTGGCACCGGGCTACTGGACCCGTGGACCCTGGGGGCGACAGCATTGATTCCCGCCGACGGCACCCCGATCGAACGCATCCCCCTGCTGGCTGCGCGTCACGGCGCAACGATCCTGGCCGGGGCGCCCGGTGTCTTTCGCCGGATGCTGCGCGCGGACTGGCCCCCGATCGTGACCCTGCGCCACGCCCTGGCCGCCGGAGAGCGGTTGGACCCCGGCCTGCGCACCGCCTGGACCGCCCGCACCGGCACCGACCTGCACGAGGCGATGGGCGCCTCCGAAATCTCGACCTTCCTTTCGGGCAGCCCGTCCCGGCCCGCGCCCTACGGCACGGCGGGCTTTCCGCAGCCCGGCCGACATCTCGCGATCCTGGGCGACGATGGCCCCCTGCCGCCGGGACAGCCGGGCGCGCTAGCGGTCCGGCGCGACGATCCGGGGCTGTTCCTGGGCTATCTGGACGATCCTGACGCGACGCGCGCCTGCTTTCGCGGCGACTGGTTCGTGACCGGCGACATGGCGCAGGCCGATGATCGCGGCGCGATCACGCTGCTGGGGCGGGCCGACGACATCATAAATGCGGGCGGCTTTCGCGTCGCCCCGCCCGAGATCGAGGATCACCTGGCCACCCATCCCCATGCGGGTGACGTGGCGGTGGCGGAACTGCCCACCGCGCCGGGGGTCAGCATCGTCGCGGCCTTCTGGACCGGTGCCGCGACTCCTGACCAGATGCAGGCTCTGGCCGCGGCCGGCCTTGCCCGCTACAAGCAGCCCCGCGCGTGGATCCCGCTGGACGCGCTGCCGCGCACGCCCACCGGCAAGATCAACCGCCGCGCCCTGCGCGAGGCGCATCGCAAGGACCGACCATGACCCGCCTGGACATCTTCGCCGATCCCGTCTGCCCCTGGTGTCTGATCGGCAAGGTCGAACTGGACCGCGCCCTGGAAAGCCGCCCCGATCATCCCTTCGCGATCACCTGGCACCCGTTCCGCCTGAACCCCGCCATGCCGCCCGAAGGGATGGACCGCGTGGCCTATCTGCGGGCCAAGCTGGGCGATCAGGTCGATGCCGCCACGCGCGCGCTGGCGGAACGCGCCGCGGCCCTCGGCCTGACGCTGAACCCCTCGCCGCGCGAACCCGACACGACCGATGCGCATCGCCTGATGCACTGGGCCGGGCTGGAAGGTGCACAAGGCCGGGTGATGTCCGGGCTGCTGCGGGCGCATTGGCAGGATGCCCAGGACATCGGCGATGCGTCCGTCCTGTCGGCGATCGCCGGGGCGGCCGGCATGGACCCTGCCCTGACCGCGCGCCTGCTGGCCAGCGACGCCGACCGCGACGAGGTCGCCCGTCGCGAATCGCACGCCCGACAGCGCGGGATCTCGTCGGTCCCGACCTTCATCGTCGCGGATGCCCATGCGGTCAGCGGCGCCCAGCCCGCGGACCTGTGGCAGAGCGTCATCGACGAGATCATGGCAGCATCCCGTTAGGGTCAACTTGCAGACTCTGCAAGATGGGCCTATCTGAGGGTCTGACCCAACCGGTGACCCCATGACAGACGTTTCCCACCCCGGGCTTGCGCAGCAGCAACGCCTGCCCCTGCCCGAATTCATCGCGATGCTGGCATTCCTGTTCGCCACCATCGCCTTTTCCATCGACGCGATGCTGCCCGCATTGCCTGACATCGCGGCGGACCTGACGCCCGACAACGTGAACCGCGCCCAGCTGATCCTGACCACCTTCGTGGCCGGGATGGGGCTTGGCACGCTGTTCGCGGGCCCGCTGTCCGACGCGCTTGGCCGCAAGCGCACGATCACCATCGGCTTTGGCATCTACATCGCCGCGACCATCGCCGCGATCTATGCCGATTCGCTAGAGTTGCTGCTGGTCGCGCGTTTCGTGCAGGGCCTCGGCGCCGCCGGTCCGCGCATCGTGGGTCTGGCCCTGGTCCGCGACCTCTACGAAGGGCGCGAGATGGCCCGGATCAGCAGCTTCGTCATGATGATCTTCATCATGATCCCGGCCGTGGCGCCGACGCTTGGTGCGGGGATCATCGCGATCTCGGACTGGCACGGGGTGTTCCTGGCCTTCATCGCCTTCGCTTTGATCGGCGCGTTGTGGCTGAACATCCGCCAGGCAGAGACGCTGCCCCCCGCCGCCCGCCGTCCCCTGCGCATCGGCACCCTCTATGCCGCCGCGCGCGAGGTCCTGTCCGACCGCCAGGTGATGCTGGCGACGCTGATCCTGACGCTCGGCTTCGGGCAGATGTTCGGCCTGCTGTCCTCGGCCCAGCAGCTTTTCGGCGAAACCTACGGCAAGGGAGAGAACTTCCACCTGTGGTTCGCCGCCATGGCGCTGCTGTCGGGGTCGGGAACGGTGCTGAACGCGACCTTCGTGATGCGCTTTGGCATGCGGCGGATCGCGAAATGGGCCTATATGATGCAGACCATCGTGTCGGGACTGGCGCTGACGCTGATCCTGTCCGGCGTGCTGCCGCAGGGATTGGAATTCCCGGTCTTCTTCTTCTGGGCGGTCAGCGTGTTCTTCATGGCCGGGGTAACCTTCGGCAACCTGAACGCGCTGGCGCTGCAGCGCATGGGACATATCGCAGGCATGGCCGCATCCATCGTCGCGGCGATCTCGACGCTGGCGGCGGTGCTGATCGCAGCCCCGGTTGGACTGCTCTACAACGGCACCGCGATCCCGGCGATCACGGCGACGCTGATCTGCTCGGGCCTGGCCTGGGCGCTGATGCGGCGTCTGAACGACTGAAGACGGGCGGGGCCTTGCGGTCCCGCCCGTTCGTCATGGAACCGGCCACGGGGGGTCCGGGGGGCTGGCCCCCCGGCCGCCGCGGGACGCAAGGCTCAGGCGGCAACCCCTTCGGGTGCGCGCGCGCCGGTCATGTAGGCCACGGCATCCGACATCGAATGTTGCTTGGGGTCGATCACGCACAGCCGCTTGCCCAGGCGGTGAATGTGGACGCGGTCCGCCACCTCGAACACGTGCGGCATGTTGTGGCTGATCAGCACGATCGGGATGCCTCGCGACCGCACGTCCTGGATCAGGTCCAGCACCCGGCGGCTTTCCTTGACGCCCAGGGCGGCGGTCGGCTCGTCCAGGATGATCACCCGGCTGCCGAAGGCCGCCGCCCGAGCCACGGCGACGCCCTGGCGCTGACCGCCGGACAGGGTCTCGACGGGCTGGGCGATGTTCTGGATCGTCATCAGGCCCAGTTCGGACAGCTTGGCGCGGGCGAAATCGTCCATCGCCTGCTTGTCCAGCATCCCGAACCACTGGCCCATGATGCCCTTCTTGCGGATCTCGCGCCCCATGAACATGTTATCCGAGATCGACAGCGCGGGCGACAGGGCCAGCGTCTGATAGACCGTCTCGATCCCCATCTTGCGGGCATCCAGCGGGCTGTCAAAGCTGACCACCTGACCGTTCAGCCGGATCTCGCCCTCGTCGGGCTTGACCGCGCCCGAGATGGCCTTGATCAGGCTGGACTTGCCGGCGCCGTTGTCGCCGATCACGGCCAGGATCTCGCCGGGATACAGGTCGAAGTCGGCATGATCCATGGCAGTCACGCGGCCATAGCGCTTGACCAGGTTGCGGGCGGTAAGCAGCGGCTCGGTCATGACGACACCTTTCTGATCCATTGGTCGATGGCGACGGCGAAGATGATCAGCCAGCCGGTCGCAAACAGCTGCCACAGCACGTCCACACCCGCCAGCCGCAGGCCCGAGTTGAACACGCCCACGATCAGCGCCCCGATCAGCGGCCCCACGATCGACCCGCGCCCCCCGAACAGCGAGATGCCCCCGATGACCACAGCCGTGATCGATTCCAGGTTTGCCTCGAAGAACGACGTCGGGCTGATCGACCCCACGCGTCCGATGGACGACCATGCCGCCAGGCCGCAGATCAGGCCCGCCACGACATAGACCGACAGCAGCACGCGCTTGGTCTGGATGCCGGCCAGCGCGGCCGATTCCGGGTCGTCGCCGACCGCATAGACCCGCCGCCCCCAGGCGGTATAGTACAGCGCATAGAACAGCACCGCGAACACGACCAGCATCAGCACCACGCCATAGGTCAGCACGGCGCCGCCCAGGTTGAACCGGGTGCCGAAGAACTTCAGCAGCGGCGCGTCCATGTCCAGGGTCTGGCTGCGGATCGTCTCTCGACCCGACAGGTAGTAGTTCAGCGCCAGAAACACGTTCCAGGTCCCAAGCGTGGTGATGAAGGGCGGCAGCTTCAGCCGCGTGACCAGGAAACCGTTCAGGGCGCCGGTTCCCGCCCCGCAGGCCAGGCCGACCAGGATGGCGACCGGCACCGGGATGCCGAAGTTGACCGCCAGCTGCCCCATCACGACAGAAATCAGCACCATGACCGCGCCAACCGACAGGTCGATGCCCGCGGTCAGGATGACCAGAGACTGCGCCGCCGCCAGCGTGCCCACGACGGCCACCTGCTGCAGGATCAGCGACAGGTTGAACGCCGAGAAGAAGTTGGGAGAGATCAGCCCGAAGGCGATCAGCGACAGGACCAGCACGATGACCGGAACCATGGTGGGATACTGGTGCAGGAAATGCTGCACCCGGTCCAGCGTGCTGCGGTGACGATGGTCGAACTGCGCGACCTTCTCACCGGCAACGCGCTCGACCACGGGATCGGGGGTGTCGGACATCGGGGACCTCGTGGCGTGTCACGGAAGGCAACGGCGGCCAACCCGCCGTCGCGACGTCATGCGGCGGGGGGCATCAGCCCCAGCACTGCTCCAAGCCTTCGGCCACGCTGATCGACGGCACGCCCTCGACCGGCTTGTCCGTGACCAGGTTCACGCCGGTGTTGGTGAAATCCAACCCCTCGCTGGTTTCCGGCTTGGTACCGTCGGCGGCAAAGGCCGCGATGGCCTCGATGCCCATCGACGCCATCAGCAGCGGATACTGCTGGGCGGTGGCGCCGATCACGCCCGCCTCGACGTTCTGGACACCGGGGCAGCCGCCGTCGATCGACACGATCAGGGCGTTCTCTTCCATGCCGAAGGACTTCAGCGCCTCGTAGGCGCCGGCCGCGGCCGGTTCGTTGATCGTGTAGACCAGATTGATCGCCGGATCGCGCTGCATCAGCGCCTCCATGGCCTGCTGGCCGCCTTCCTCGTTGCCCGAGGTGACCTCGTGGCCGACGATGCGGGCGTCGTCCTCGTCACCGATGACGTTCTCGTCCTTCACGTCGATGCCAAAGCCCGCCATGAAGCCCTGATCGCGCAGCACGTCGACCGACGGCGCGCTGGCCGACAGGTCCAACATGGCGATCTTAGCATCCGCCGCAGCATCGCCCATCTGGCCCGCGGCCCAGGCGCCGATCAGGCGGCCCGCCTCCCGGTTGTCGGTGGCAAAGGTCGCGTCGGCCGCATCGATCGGGTCCAGCGGCGTGTCCAGTGCGATGACCAGTATCCCCGCCTCGCGGGCCTGGCCCAGCGATTCGGTGATGGCCTTGGTGTCGGACGCGGTGATCAGGATGCCCTTGACGCCCGCCGCGATGCAGCTTTCGACGGCCTGCTGCTGGGTCTCGTGGTCGCCGTCGATCTTGCCGGCAAAGGTCATCAGCTCGATGCCCAGCTCCGCGGCCTTGGCGGTGGCGCCTTCCTTCATCTTCACGAAGAACGGGTTGATGTCCGTCTTGGTGATCAGGCAGGCCTTGGTGGCCTCTTGCGCTTGGGCAAAGCCTGCCGACAGGGCAAGCGCGGACACCGCGACGGATGCGCGGATAACGGTTTTGATGGTCACTTGACTAACTCCTCCAGCACGACGGTTCCTCGGCCGTCTTGACGTTACAAAGCACCAGAAGATTGCGCTTGTCAATAAATCAATCATGTTGATTAATGCGATTCAGGAGGACGGAACCCATGCCCCTAGATCGTGACGGCCCCGGCGCGCTCAGCCGGAACGAACGGCTGATCCTGTCGCTGATCCGACGGCGGGGACCGATGCCGCGCGCGGCGCTGGCGCAGCTGACGGGGCTGTCGGCACAGTCCATCACCAACCTGACGCGCAAGCTGATGATGGCGGGCTATCTGGACGCCGGGGCGGTGGTGCGGGGCAAGGTCGGCCAACCCTCGACCCCGCTGGCGCTGGCCCCGGACGGGGCGTGGTTCCTGGGGCTCAAGATCGGACGCCGGCTGGTCGAACTGGCGCTGGTCGATTTCGCGGGCCGCGTGCGCATGCACCGCCAGGAGGTCTATGCCCACCCCACCCCCGACCGCGTGCTGGCATTCGCGCGTCAGGGGCTGGACACGATGACCGCATCGCTGGACCCCGGCCAGCGCGCACGTCTGATGGGACTGGGTGTCGCGACCCCCTATCGACTGTGGGACTGGGGCCAGGAGATGGCCGACTGGCTGGACCACGACCTGCAGGCCGAACTGTCGCGCAGCCTGCCCGTCCCGATCTTCGTGGAAAACGACGCCACCACCGCCTGCGGGGCAGAACTGATCTTCGGCAAGACCGACCTGCCGCGGGACTTCATCCACATCTACATCGCCCATTTCGCGGGCGGCGGCATCGTGCTGGACGGCGCGCTGCGCCATGGTCCGACCCGCAACGCGGGCGCCCTGGGGTCGATGCCCATTCCGGTCGTGGGCGCACAGGGCGGCCAGCTGCTGGAAAAGGCCTCGGTCTCGGCGCTGGAGGCCCTGATCGGGCGGTCCCTGCCGCCCGACGATTTGGGCTGGGACGTTCCCGCCGGGATCGAGTCGGAATGGGCCGACCAGGCGGGCCGGGCGCTGGCCTTCGTCGCGCTGTCGGCGGTGGCTCTGGTCGATCTGCCGCTGGTGGTGATCGACGGGGCGGTACCGCCCGCGACGCGCGCGCGGCTGGCCCAGGCGACCCGCGCAGCGCTGGAGGGGATGCCGACCGCCGGCATCGACCGTCCGCAGGTGATCGAGGGATCGCTTGGCCGCAGCGCGCGCATCCTGGGGGCCGCGGGGCTGCCGCTGGCGCATTTCTTTCAGCCGGACGGGGCGCTGGACTAGGGCGATTGCGGTTGACACCGGGGCCTGCGCGTCTATACGGCACGCTTCGTTGGTGTTGGTGGACCCCGCAAGGGGAACCCTGTCAGGCCCCGGTCCAAAAGACCTTGGCCAGAGGACAACGCCCTTCGCAACCTGTTGAAGGAGATCAGCCGTGACCAAACGCACGTCTGCCAAGTACAAACTCGATCGCCGCATGGGCGAGAACATCTGGGGCCGCGCCAAGTCGCCCGTCAACCGTCGCGAATACGGCCCCGGCCAGCACGGCCAGCGCCGCAAGAACAAGCTGTCGGACTTCGGCACCCAGCTGCGCGCCAAGCAGAAGCTCAAGGGCTACTACGGCGACCTGACCGAAAAGCAGTTCCGCCGCATCTATGCCGAAGCCGAGCGGATCCGCGGCGACACCGGCGAGAACCTGGTCGGCCTGCTGGAGCGCCGCCTGGACGCCGTCGTCTATCGCGCCAAGTTCGTGGCGACCATCTGGGCCGCCCGCCAGTTCGTGAACCACGGCCACATCCAGGTCAACGGTCAGCGCGTGAACATCGCGTCCTACCGCGTCAAGGAAGGCGATGTCATCTCGATCCGCGAGCGTTCGCGCCAGCTGGCCATCGTGCTGGAAGCCGTCGCCCTGACCGAGCGCGACGTCCCGGACTACCTGGAAGTCGACCACAACAAGATGACCGCGACCTTCGTGCGCACCCCGGCCCTGGGCGACATCCCCTATGCCGTGCAGATGGAACCGAACCTGGTCGTCGAATTCTACGCGAAGAACTGATCTTCGCCAGATCGACCGTCTTTGGGCCGCATCTTCGGATGCGGCCTTTTGCATGGCATTGCACTCATTTTCCCAATTGCCGTTCGATCAGGATCGGCTGGCGGGGCGGCATTCGTCCTCGTCGGACTGCCGTGATGGCCCGCATCCAGCGCGGACCCTTTGAACTGACCGCCCCGACCAATCCCGGTTCTGGCCGCTTGAGCGGAAACGGGGCTTGGATCGCGCATCCCAGCGGCCATCGGGTCAAATCGGATTGCGGATCTGCGCATCATTGATCGGGACACGGTCATCCGCTGTGGCGGCGATGGCATCGTGCTGCGCCATGTCGACGTCCCGCCGATCAACGCAGCGGATTTCGTCCTTGCCCAAGCATGCGGCACGCGACGGTTTGGGGGCTTTCCTTGGCATCGGCACGGCACTAAACGGGGCCGGACACAAGGATGGACCCCCATGACCCAGACCCCCGTGCAGCCCGGCATCATGGATATCGCGCTTTACGTCAGCGGCGAAAGCACGCTGGCAGGCCGCGACGACGTGCTCAAGCTGTCGTCGAACGAGAACCCGCTTGGTCCCAGCCCCGCGGCGCAGGACGCGTTCCGCAAGGCAGCGGGCGATCTGCACCGCTATCCGGCGACCGATCACGCGGGGCTGCGCGCGGCCATCGGCCAGGTGCACGGGCTGGATCCGGACCGCATCATCTGCGGCGTGGGCTCGGACGAGGTGCTGCAGTTCGTGGTTCAGGCCTTTGCCGGTCCGGGCGACGAGGTCATCACGACCGAGCACGGCTTTTCGATGTATCCCATCCTGGCACGCATGGTCGGCGCGATCCCGGTGACCGTGCCGGAGGACACGCGCCGGGTCGATGTGGACGCGATCCTGGCCGCGGTGACCGAGCGCACGCGCATCGTCTTCATCGCGAACCCGGCCAATCCGACCGGCACGATGCTGGGCGCGGACGAGTTGCAGCGGCTGGTGGATGGCCTGCCGCCGCAGGTGCTGTTCGTCCATGACGGCGCCTATACGGAGTTCGCCGACGGGTTCGACGGCGGCGCGTCGCTGGTCGACCGGCATCCGAACGTGATCATGACGCGGACCTTCTCCAAGGCCTATGGCCTGGGCGGGCTGCGCATCGGATGGGGCTATGCCGCGCGCGCGGTGATCGACGTGCTGAACCGCATCCGCCAGCCCTTCAACCTGTCCAACGCCCAGATGGAGGCCGCACGTGCCGCCGTCCTGGACCGCGACTTCACCGACCGCTGCATCGCGCTGAACGCGCGGATGCGCGACCGGATGCGGCAATCGCTGATCCAGATGGGCATCGGCTGCGACGAAAGCTTCGCCAATTTCGTGCTGGCCCGCTTTGCCAGCCCCCAGACCGCGACCGCGGCCGATGCGGCGCTGCGCGCCGAAGGCATCCTGGTGCGGCGCGTGGGCGGATACGGCCTGCCCAACGCGCTGCGCATCACCGTGGGCGACGAGGCGGCCGTGACGCGGGTGCTGGACTGCCTGGGCAACTTCATGCAGGGGCGCGCGCAATGACGCAGGTCTATGACAAGGTGGCGCTGATCGGGCTGGGCCTGATCGCGGGATCGATGGCGCATGCCATTCGCGACGGCGGCCTGGCCGGCCGCGTCACCGGCTATGCCCGCAGCCAGGCGACGCGCGACACCGCGCGCGAGATCGGCCTGTGCGAGGTCTGCGACACCGCCGCCCTGGCGGTGGCCGGCGCCGATCTGGTGGTGCTGGCCGTCCCCGTCGGCGCCATGGCCGAGGTCATGGCCGAGATCGCGCCCCATCTGGCCCCCGGTGCCACGATCACCGATGTCGGTTCGGTCAAGCAGTCGGTCATCGACGCGGTCGCCCCCTGCCTGCCCGCGGGCGTGCATTTCATCCCCGGCCATCCGCTGGCCGGCACTGAACATTCAGGGCCCCGCGCGGGCTTTGCCAGCCTGTTCCGCAACCGCTGGTGGCTGCTGACGCCGCTGCCCGACACCGACCCGGAGGCGCTTGCGCGGCTGGACCGGCTGATCACCGCGATGGGCGCCAAGACCGACCGGATGGACGCCCCCCATCACGACCTGGTCCTGGCCGTGACCAGCCATGCGCCGCACCTGATCGCCTATACGATGGTGGGGGTGGCCGACCACCTGCGCCGCGTCTCGGGCGAGGAGGTGATCCAGTATTCCGCCGCCGGTTTCCGCGACTTCACCCGGATCGCGGCCAGCGACCCGACGATGTGGCGCGACGTGTTCCTGCACAACAAGGAGGCGACGCTGGACATCCTGGGCCGCTTCACCGAGGAGCTGTTCGTCCTGCAGCGCGCGATCCGCATGGGCGACGGCCAGCAGCTGCACGACTACTTCACCCGCACGCGGGCGATCCGCCGCGGCATCATCGAGGCCGGACAGGACACCGAGGCGCCCGATTTCGGCCGCACCCCCGGCGCCCGACCCGCGGGCTAGATCGCCGGGGCGGGGCCGATCGGCACACCGCCCAGGATCAGCTGGCCATCGCGCATGATGACGGCCACGCGCAGCTCGCCCTCGGCCGCTGCGGGAAAGTCGGGGCCGGGCAGCGTGTCGTCCAGATCCGCCTGCGACAGCTGCGACAGGCCTGCCCGCAGCAGCATCGCGGCCTGCGCCGGGATCAGCCCCAGCCCGGTGGCCATCCCAATCATCGCATCCGCGTCTGCGGAATACAGCGCCACCTGCCCTTCGGCCAAGCCCTGGTCGTCGCGCGACAGGCGCCCCACGATGCGCAGGCCGATCGTGTCGGCGCGCAGGTCCAGCCCGGCGGTCTGCCAGCCGACGATCTGCGGCGCGGCGTCGTCGGTGACCGTGGGCGTGCCGTCCAGCCAGATCCGCAGCGGCCCCGAGACCGACAGCGGTCCGGGGATCGGACCGGGGTCCAGCCCCAGCTGCGCCAGTCCACCGACCTGCAGGTCGGTCAGCCCCAGATCGAGGTCATAGGCCGCCCGCGCGGGACGCGGCGCATCCGATCCCAGCCCCGCCAGCCGCGCCTGCAGCGACAGGCCCTGCGCCAGGGGCTGGCCGTCCAGCGTCAGGTCGCGGGCCTGCACGTCCAGCCGGTTGGGCGCCATGCCGTTCAGGGGTGACAGGGCCATGCTGGCCACGGGCGCCGACAGACCCAGCTGCATCACCTGCCCGCCTTGGGTCACCGCCGCACCGTCGGGCAGGTCCAGCTGCGCGGTCAGCGGCGACGACGGCGACAGGAACAGGCGCGCCCAGGGCAGGCTGATGGAAAGCGCCGGGTCCGACCAGGACGGTTCGGACAGCGCGACGCCGATCCGGCGCGGATCGCGCAGGGGCGAAACCGATGCGGCCTGCAGCGCCGGGTCCTGCGCGATCAGTGCGGCCACGCGGTTGCTGGCCAGCGTCTCGGCGCCCAGCCAGCCGCCCGCCAGCAGCGCCAGCACCAGTCCCGTCCCGATCACCATCCCGCGCATCCCCGCCCTGCCCTTTTTTCCCGCCCCGTCCTGCCCTACCTTGTGCCCCGAAAGGACGGACAATGAAACGCATCGATTGGGTCTTCGGCTATGGCTCGCTGATCTGGAACCCCGGTTTCGATCCGGCCGAGACCGTGCATGCGCGCCTGGCCGGATATGCCCGCAGCTTCTGCCTGCGGTCGATCCAGCATCGCGGGACCGAGGCCGTGCCCGGCCTTGTTTTGGGCCTTGATCCGCAGGACGGCGCCAGCTGCCAGGGCGTGGCCCTGCGCATCCGCCCCCGCGATCACGACCGCGTCCTGGCCGACCTGCGTGCGCGCGAACTGGTGACCGACGCCTATCGCGAGGCGATCCTGCCTGTCGATCTGCAGGACGGTCGGCGGGTACAGGCGCTGGCCTATGTGATGCGGCGCGACCACTGGCAATATGCCGGCGGCCTGCCCGCCGACGAACAGGCCCGCATCATCGCGCAGGCGCATGGCGGGCGCGGGCCGAATGCCGACTACCTGTTCAACACCGCCGCCCATCTGGCGCAGATCGGCATGCCCGACGACCATCTGGACGCGCTGTCCGATGCCGTCCGGGCGCTGTTGCCGCCGCCCGGCTGACCCGCGCCGTCGGAATGCTTGGCAAGTGAGGCGCCCCGTCCTACAGTCGAGCAAAAGCATCGATGGGACGGGGATTTACCGGTGAGCGATCCGACACATGGCGACCCCAGGGCGCCCTCGCGGCTGACCCTGACGAACCGGCGCATCTCGGCCACGCGGGACAAGGCCCTGATCGGGGCGGCGGGCGCGCCGCGCTTTTCCCAACCGGTGCGGCAGATTCTGATGATGCTGATCGTGCTGGGGCTGGTCCTGGCGGGGGGCTGGTTCGCCTATGGGCGGATCCTGTCCATCTTCGACGCGAACCGCTGGCTGAACGGACTGATCCTGACGGTCTTTGCCCTGGGCGTGCTGGCCTGCTTCTGGCAGGTGGGGCAGCTGACCCGGTCGGTCAGCTGGATCGAACGGTTCGCCGCCCGGCGCCGCGACACCGACCGCAACGGCACCACCCAGGACGAGGCGCCGCGCCTGCTGGCCCCCCTGGCGGCCCTGCTGGGATCGCGCGGGCCCGGCGGAGAGGCGATCAGCGCCAGCGCCGCAAGCTCGATCCTGGATTCGGTCGCGACGCGCATCGACGAGGCGCGCGACATCACCCGCTATCTGGCAAATCTACTGATCTTTCTGGGGCTTCTGGGCACATTCTACGGTCTTGCGACAACCATCCCGGCGGTTGTGGCGACCATCCGGGCACTGTCGCCCGAAAACGGACAGTCGGGGCTGGACCTGTTCCAGAACCTGATGACGGGCCTTGAATCGCAGCTGGGCGGGATGGCGACGGCATTCTCCTCGTCGTTGCTGGGTCTGGCGGGGTCGCTGGTGGTAGGCCTTCTGGAGCTGTTCGTGACGCACGGCCAGAACCGGTTCTATCGCGAGCTTGAGGAGTGGATGTCGGGCTTTACTCGGATCAGCATCGCCTCGGGTGACGGGGACGGTGTCGATCAGGCGGCACTGGCCGGGTTCCTGGACCAGATGGCGGGGCAGATGGACCGCCTGCAGGCCTATCACGCCGAACGCGACGCCATGCGGGACGAGGCCGCGCTGATGGCCGACGAACGCGTCGTGGTCATGGCACAGGCGATCGACGCGCTGGTCCAGCAGGCGCAGGCCGACCGCGACGCGCCCGACGGCCAGTCCGAACGCCTGACCCAGGCCCTGACGCGGCTGGCCGATCACCAGCCGCCCGCCCCCGACCTGACGCGGCTGGAGGCCGCGCTGGACCGCCTGACCACCGAACTGACCAATGGCCGGAACGAGGCGGTGGCCGATCTGCGCGCCGACATCCTGGTGCTGACCCGCGCGGTCCGCGCCGCGCGCTTTGGCGATCCGTTCCGCGACGACCTGCTGGGCCGCGACCCCGCCCGCGGCGAGGGCTAGACCGATGCGCCTGTCCCGCGGATCCTCGGCGCAGCGTTTCTCGTCCACGATCTGGCCGGGCTTCGTCGACGCGATGACGGCGCTGCTTCTGGTGCTGATGTTCGTGCTGACGATCTTTACCGTGGTCCAGGGGGTGCTGCGCGAACAGATCACCACCCAGGACGACACGATCAGCACCCAGGACGAGACGATCACCGATCAGGGTCAGGTCATCTCGCGCCAGGAACGCCAGCTGAACGAACTGGGCGCGCAGGTGGCGTCCCTGGGCCAGGCGCTGAACGCGTCCAAGGATCGCGAGGCCGACCTGACCCGGTCGCTGGAGACCGAGGCCGAGCGTGCCGCCCGCGCCGAGGCGGAGGCCCGCGACCGGGCCGCCCGCATCGCCCGCCTGTCCAGCCAGCTGGCCACCGGAGAGACCCAGCTGGCCGAGGCGCGCACCCGCCTGACCGACTTCGAGGCCGAGGTCGCTACCCTGCTGGCCGAACGCGCACAGGGTCAGGCGCGGCTCGAGACGTTGGAAACGCAGCTGGATCAGGCAGAGGACCGCGCATCGGCCGCGGAACTGGCCGTCGCGGCCGCCCGGTCCGAGACCGACGCGCAGGCCGAGGCCGCGCGCCTTGCTGCCGCCCGCCGCGATGCGCTGGAGGCGCTGGCCGCGGACCTGCGCGCACAGGTCGGCCAGCAGCAGGCGCAGCTGGACCGGACCCAGGCCAGCCTGACCGAGGCCGAACAGACCCGGCTGGCTGAGGCCGAGGCCGCAGCCCTGCTGCGCGAGCGGCTGGAGGGGGCGGATGCCGAACTAACCGCCATGACCCTGGCCCTGGAGGAGCGTCGCCGCGAGGCGGAGGAGACGCTGACCCTGCTGGCCGCCGCGAATGCCGCCCGCGACGCGGCGGAGACGCAGGCCCAGGCCCAGCTGTCCGAGGCAGAGCGTCAGGCCGCCCTGCTGGCCACCGCGCGGGCGGAGCTGGCCGATCAGGAGGACCTGTCGCAGGACAGCCAGCGCCGGGTGGCGGCGCTGAACGAACAGGTGGCGCAGCTGCGCTCTCAGCTGGGGTCGTTGCAGGCGCTGCTGGATGCGGCGGGGCAGGAGCAGGCGGATGCAGAGCTGCGCGTGTCCGACCTGGGCCAGCAATTGAACGCCGCCCTTGTCCGCGCCGCCGAGGAGACCCGCGCCCGCCTGGCGCTGGAGGAGGAGGCCCGCCTTGCGGCCGAGGCCGAGGCCCAGGACCTGGCCCGCTATCGGTCCGAATTCTTCGGCCGGCTGTCGCAGATCCTGTCGGGGCGCGAGGGCGTGCAGGTCGTGGGCGACCGCTTCGTGTTCCAGTCCGAAGTGCTGTTCGCCCCCGGAGAGGCCACCCTGTCCCAGGCTGGCCGCGAACAGGTCGCCGGGCTTGCCACCCTGCTGCGCGACATCGCCGACGAGATCCCGCCCGAAATCGACTGGATCATCCGCGTCGACGGGCATACCGACAACCTGCCCCTGTCGGGGACCGGCCGCTATGCCGACAACTGGGAACTGAGCCAGGCCCGCGCCCTAGCCGTGGTACGCTATCTGTCCGACGATCTGGACTTTCCGGCCGAGCGCCTGGCGCCCACGGGCTTTGCCGACACCCGCCCCATCGCGACCCAGGACACGCCCGAAGCCCGCGCCCTGAACCGCCGGATCGAACTGAAGCTGACCGAGCGTTAGTGCCCGACGGTACGGGAGAACACGTTGATGACGACGACCCCGGCAACGATCAGGCACAGCCCGATCACCGCCGGCAGGTCCAGCCGCTGGCCGAACACGACCAGCCCGATCATCGCGACCAGAGCCACGCCGAATGCGCTCCAGATGGCATAGGCCACGCCCAGGGGCAGCACCTTGAGGCTGACTGACAGCAGGTAGAAGCTGGCCAGATAGCAGACGGCCATCCCCACCGTGGGCGCCAGCCGCGTGAACTGTTCCGAGCGCTGCAACAGCGTCGTGCCCAGAACCTCCAGCGCGATGGCGAACCCCAGGGGGATGTAAGGGGACAGGGTCATCGGGCCTCGCGCTTTAGGGGACGGTCGTCGGGCAAGCCTGCCATATGCTTCAGGTGGCGTTCCAGTTCGGAATTGATCTCGGCCCCGACCAGCACGATCGTCGCGTTCAGCCATAGCCAAGTCATCAGTGCGACCACCGCACCCAGCGATCCGTAGGTCTGGTTGTAATTGCCGAAATTCACCGCGTACCAGGAAAACAGCATCGAGGTCGCGACAAGCGCCAGCCCGGCAAAGACCGCGCCTGGAGAGATCCAGCGCCAGCGCGACTTGGGCGCCGCGGGCCCCCAGCGATAGACCGCCGCCAGCGCCGCGATCAGCAGGCCCAGCATCAGCGGCCAGCGGATCACGGCCAGGATCGTCTCGGCCCCCCAGCCGATGGGCAACAGCCGCAACAGCATGGGCACGACCGCGATCACCGCCAGCATCAGCGCGATCATCGCCAGCCCGCCGATGGTAAAGCACATCGCCACCAGGTTCAGACGCACGATGCCGCGCGTCTCGCGCTGAAAGAATGCGACGTTCAGCGCCGAAAGCAGCGCCTTCATCCCGCCATTCGCCGAATAGAACGCGACAAGCAGCGCGACGACCCCCGCCAGGGACAGCGCGCCCGTCGAGGCCGAGACAATGGACACGACCTGCGCGCGGATGATCTCCAGCGAGCTTTCGGGCAGCAGCGGTTCGATCAGTTCCAGATGGCTCTGGATGGTCGAGGGGTCCGCCCACAGCCCGTACAGCGACACGAAGGCGGTGATAGCCGGGAACAGCGACAGCAGGCCGAAGAAGGTGACGCCCCCGGCCACCGACGTGACGCGATCGTCGCCGATCTGGCGAAACGTCGATTTCGCGACCGCCAACAGGTCGGCCCGCGTCATGTCGCGAAGCCCCGGCATCCGCTTGGCGGGCACCGGGGCGGGGTCAGCGGCCATCAGGCCAAAACGCCGTTTCGTGTCGTCATCCAGCGGGCCGAACAGGGCGTCGCGAATGCCGGTCCCTTGGGTCATGCGTCGTCCCTGATGGGCGGATCAGATCCGGGTGTCGTCGGATTGCGGGCGCGGGGCACGCTGCTGGACGGGACCCGGATTGGGACCGGGCGCGCCATTCAGGATGGCACGCAGCTGATCGGCAGCGGCCACGAAATCGCCCACGATGGTCGTCGCCTGGCTGGAAACGCCGCGGAACGACTGGAACGCCCCCGCCAGCGACTGCGCGACGCCGTTCAGAGCGTCCGACAGGTCGGTCGCGGTGCGCGTCAGGTCCTTGGCAAAATTGCCGCTGCGGCCGCGCGATGCCTTGGCGCGCAGGCGGGCGGCATGGGCGTTGTCCTCGCGGGCCTGGGCACGGACACGGCGGCGCATCGCCTCGCGCTCGTCCTCTTCCAGATGGGCGAACCGGGGGGCGGCTGCCGGGCGATAGGCCGGGCGGGGCGCATCGTCCGTTCCGGCCAGCTTGCGCGCGGCGATGGCCGCAGCGGCCGTCACCCCGGCCATGCCCAGCGCGACGCCGGCCCAGACCACGGCCTTGGCGACGGTCGAGGTGTCGTCCGTGCGGCGCGGCTGCGGGCCACGATGGCCGGCAGGCACAGGGCGCGGACCGAAGCGGGTCTGGCTGGTGCGGTCGGCCTCGGTCAGGGGCGGGCGGGGGGTCTGGGGGCGGCGCATGGCAATCTCCGGTCGGTTGTCGCGTCTGTTGCCACCGAACCCCCCTTGCGCGGGGAATGTTCCCGCAAAGCCAGCCGGGGCGCATGAAAACTTGCCCCCGCCCCCCTGCCCCGCTATGCCCCGACCCAGCAAAAGGAGCCCGCCATGATCCCGCGTTACAGCCGCCCCGAAATGGTCGCCATCTGGTCCCCCGAGACCAAGTTCCGCATCTGGTACGAGATCGAGGCACATGCCTGCGATGCGCAGGCCGATCTGGGCGTGATCCCGCGCGAGAATGCCGAGGCCGTCTGGAAGGCCCGCGACGTCCAGTTCGACGTGGCCCGCATCGACGAGATCGAGGCCGTCACCAAGCATGACGTCATCGCCTTCCTGACGCATCTGGCCGAGCATGTGGGCGCCGACCAGGCGCGTTTCGTCCACCAGGGCATGACCAGCAGCGACGTGCTGGACACCACGCTGAACGTGCAGCTGGTCCGCGCCAGCGACCTGCTGCTGGCGGGCATGGACCGGGTTTTGGCCGCGCTGAAGACCCGCGCGCATGAACACAAGGACACCGTCCGCATCGGCCGCAGCCACGGCATCCACGCCGAACCGACCACCATGGGCCTGACCTTCGCCCGCTTCTATGCCGAGATGGCCCGCGGCCGCGCGCGCCTGCAAGCCGCGCGCGAGGAGATCGCCACCGGCGCGATCAGCGGCGCGGTCGGCACCTTTGCCAATATCGACCCGGCGGTCGAGGAGCATGTCTGTGCGAAGCTGGGCCTGCGCCCCGAACCGATCAGCACCCAGGTCATCCCGCGCGACCGCCATGCGATGTTCTTTGCCACCCTGGGCGTGATCGCCTCCAGCATCGAGAACATCGCCATCGAGATCCGCCACATGCAGCGCACCGAGGTCCTGGAGGCCGAGGAGTTCTTCAGCCCCGGCCAGAAGGGCTCGTCCGCGATGCCCCACAAGCGCAACCCCGTCCTGACCGAGAACCTGACCGGTCTGGCGCGGCTGGTGCGCATGTCGGTCATCCCTGCGATGGAGAACGTCGCCCTGTGGCACGAGCGCGACATCAGCCATTCCTCGGTCGAGCGTGCGATCGGGCCGGACACGACCATCACGCTGGATTTCGCGCTGCACCGCCTGGCGGGCGTGGTCGAGAAGCTGGTGATCTATCCAGAAAACATGCTGCGCAACATGAACCAGTTCAAGGGTCTGGTCATGTCCCAACGGGTGCTGCTGGCCCTGACGCAGGCCGGCGTGTCGCGCGAGGACAGCTATCGCCTGGTTCAGCGCAACGCTATGAAGGTCTGGGAAAAGGGCGCGGATTTCCGCACCGAACTGCTGGCCGATGCCGAGGTGACCGCCGCCCTCACCCCGGACGAGATCAACGAGAAGTTCGATCTGGGCTATCACACCAAGCATGTCGATACGATCTTCGCCCGCGTCTTCGGCGCCGACCCGCTGTAATTTCGGGTCGCCGTCAACCTTGCGTTAAGGCTGTCGTGGCAATCTGCCGTCGAATGCGATGACGGAGGCGGCGATGACGGGCCAGACAGGGCTGAACCAGCGGCAGAAGGCGGCGGTGATCGTGCGCCTTCTGCTGGACGATGACGAGGTCGCGGGACTGGACCGCCTGAACCCCAATGCCCAGACCCTGCTGGCGCAGGAGATGGCGGGGATGGAGCTGATCGACCGCAACACCCGCGACGCCGTCATCACCGAATTCTGCGACCGGCTGGAATCGGTCGGCGTCACCTTTCCGGGCGATCTGGACGGCACGCTGGCCATGCTGGGCGCACGGTTGTCGGACGACAGTTCTGACGCCCTGCGGCGCACCGCGGCGATCACCGGGCAGTCCGACCCCTGGGTGCGCCTGTGCAACCTGCCCAAGGAATCCCTGATCGCGCTGGCGAATGCCGAATCCGTCGAACTGGTGGCGCTAATGCTGTCCAAGCTGCCGGTCGAGGCGGCATCGGCCACCTTCATCGCCCTGCCCCGCGACCGGGCGCGCGTGGTGGCGCAGGCGATGTCGATGACCTCGGGCGTGACGCCCGCGGCGCTGCGCCGGGTCGGGCTGGTGCTGCTGCAGGCGGCCGAGGCGCTGCCCAAGCCCGCCATCGCCACGCCGGCCTGCGACCGCATGGGCGCGATCCTGAACTTTGCCACCGCCGATCTGCGTGACGACGTGCTGGGCGCGCTGGACGAACGCGACATGGAATTCGCGGATGGCGTGCGCAAGGCGATCTTCATCTTTGCCCATATCCCCACCCGGATCGAACCTCGCGAGGTGCCCAAGATCGTCCGCGAACTGGATCAGACCACGCTGGTCCGCGCCCTGGCCGCGCCGGCCGAGGCCGATGCGGCTGCCGCGGAATTCATCCTGTCGAACCTGTCGCAGCGCATGTCCGACGGCCTGCGAGAAGAGCGGGAGGCCTTGGGCAAGCCCCGCCCCAAGGATGTCGAGGAGGCAATGACCGAGGTCATCAGCGCGATCCGCCGCCTGCAGGAGGCGGGTCAGCTGACCCTGAAGATGCCGCAGGACGACGAATAGGGTCTTGGCGCGGGCAGGTCCCCGCGCGATAACCCCGACGACCGGAGGCGCAGATGACCAACCAGATCGCGATTGCCCTGCTGCTGCTGATCGCCGCGGCCTTTGCCGTGGACCATGTGTGGCTGGACGGACACCTGCCGCTGATGGCCGCGCGGGCGATGGATCGGTTGATAGAGTATCTCAGCTTCTGGCGCTGACGGGCGGGGCTGCTGCCCGTTTCGGCATTTGCATCGCCCCTGCCGCCACGCTACACCACGGGCAACCATCACCTGCTCGAGAGGGATACCCATGGCAGTCAAGGTCGCCATCAACGGCTTCGGCCGGATCGGTCGCAACGTCCTGCGCGCAATCATCGAATCGGGCCGCACCGATATCGAGGTCGTCGCCATCAACGATCTTGGCCCGGTCGAGACCAACGCCCACCTGCTGCGCTATGACAGCGTCCACGGACGCTTTCCGGCACAGGTCACGGTGTCGGGCGACAGCATCGACGTGGGCCGCGGCCCGATCAAGGTCACCGCGATCCGCAACCCGGCCGAACTGCCCTGGGGCGATGTCGACGTGATCATGGAATGCACGGGCCTGTTCACCTCCAAGGAAAAGGTGCAGGCGCATCTGTCCACCGGTGCCAAGCGCGTCCTGATCTCGGCCCCGGGCGAGAACGCGGACAAGACCATCGTCTATGGCGTGAACCACGACACGCTGACCAAGGACGACCTGGTCGTCTCGAACGCCAGCTGCACGACGAACTGCCTGTCGCCGGTGGCGAAGGTCCTGAACGACACGATCGGCATCGACCGCGGGTTCATGACCACGATCCACAGCTATACCGGCGATCAGCCGACGCTGGACACGATGCACAAGGACCTGTACCGCGCCCGCGCCGCGGCGCTGTCGATGATCCCGACCTCGACTGGGGCCGCCAAGGCCGTCGGGCTGGTCCTGCCGGAACTGAAGGGCAAGCTGGACGGCGTGGCCATCCGCGTGCCGACGCCCAACGTCTCGGTCGTGGACCTGGTGTTCGAGGCCAGCCGCGACACCTCGGTCGCCGAGATCAATGGTGCCATCAAGGCGGCCGCCGACGGCCCGCTGAAGGGCGTCCTGGGCTATACCGAGGAATCGCTGGTGTCGTCCGACTTCAACCACGACCCGCATTCGTCGATCTTCCACATGGACCAGACCAAGGTCATGGAGGGCCGCATGGTCCGCATCCTGACCTGGTACGACAACGAATGGGGCTTCTCGAACCGCATGTCGGACACGGCCGTGGCGATGGGCAAGCTGATCTGACACCCCCGCCGGACCAAAGGAAAGGGCCCCGTTGCGGGGCCCTTTTTCATGGCAAGACGCCACATTCAGTCGGCATAGATCATCCGAACCGTCATGCCGCCATCGACCACAAAACGCTGGCCCGTCACGAACCCGGCCTCGTCCGAGGCCAGCCACGCGACCAGCCCGGCGATATCTTCGACCCGGCCGACGCGGCCCACGGGATGCTGATTGCGGTCGGCGTCGGAATGGTCCGCATCGCTGCGGTTCGCGGCCTTCTGCCACGGCCCTGTGTCGATCCAGCCGGGCAGGATGCAGTTCGCGCGCACCTTGGGCCCCAGGCTGACCGCCAGCGCATGGGTCATCGCGACCAACGCGCCCTTTGCCGCGGCATAGGCCTCGGTGTCGGGTTCCGATTGCAGCGCACGGGTCGATGCCATCGTGACGATGCTGCCCCGCGCCTGACGCAGCAGGGGCACCGTCGCGCGGATCACCAGAAATGCCCCGGTCACGTGGCTGTCCTGCCACCGCTGCCAGTCCTCGAGGCTCAGATCCTCGATGGGGCCGCTGACCGGATCGGCGATGCCCGCATTCGACACCACCAGGTTCAGCCCTGCCCCCTTCAGCCAGCCCTGCAGGGCCAGCATTCCCTGCGCCACCTGCCGTTCGTCGCCGACATCGATGGGCAGGGCCAACAGGCCGGGATCGGCCGCGCCGATCTCATCCAGCGCCTCTGCATCCAGATCAAAGACCGCGACGCGCCAGCCGTCTGACCGCAGGCGGGTCACGATGCCCCTGCCGATGCCCTGTGCGCCGCCGGTGATCAGTGCCGTCTTCATCCGCCCGCTCCATCCCGATGTTGCGTTAGGGACCAACGGGGCGGATGCACGGCTTGTTCCGCCTCAGCCGGCCTTGACCGCGGACAGGCGCCGGGAATTCGCGCGGGTCCGTCGGGCATAGGGACGCATGCCGGCCGACAGCATGCGTTCGGCGCTGTGCCCACGCATCCCGGCGCTGGCCATCGCGAACAGCGATTCCGATACCGCAGCCTGCTTTTCGGCGACCATGCGGAACGGCTCTCCGGGGGCCTGAACCATCAGGCCCATCATCCCCGCCATGCGCAGCCCGATCACCATGTTCGATTCGATCGCGATCCGCGCGAACTGGGACGCAAGCCGGGCCTGGGCTGCGGGAAGAATCATCGGCATCATCGGGTTCATCGGCGAGGGTCCTTTCGGCTGCCATCACAGGAACTGCCCGGCAAAGCCACATTGCGCCCCATGGCGCAGACACTCAACCGCGACTTTCGGACAGGGTTCCCGAAATCTGAACGCGGCTGCTTGGCAAGACGGTGCTGCCGTGGTTAGAGGCAGCCTCATGACACAGACGCTGACCCTTCGCCGCCCGGACGACTGGCACCTGCATCTGCGCGACGGCGCGATGCTGGCCGCGGTCGCGCCGCATTCTGCGCAATTCGGCCGCGCGATCATCATGCCCAATCTGGTGCCGCCGGTCACGACCGGCGCCCAGGCCGCCGCCTATCGCGACCGCATCCGCGCCGCCCTGCCCCAGGGTGCCGCGCTGGACCCGCAGATGGTGCTGTACCTGACCGACACGACGGACGCGACCGATGTCGTGGGCGCGTTCCGTGACGGGATCATCCGCGCGGTCAAGCTGTATCCGGCGGGCGCCACCACGAACAGCGCATCGGGCGTGACCGATTTCGACCGCGTCCAGCCCGTGCTGGAGGCGATGGCCGAGGCCGGCGTGACGCTGTGCGTGCACGGAGAGGTCACCGACCCGTCCGTCGATATCTTCGACCGCGAGGCGGTGTTCATCGACACGGTCCTGGACCCGCTGCGCCGCCGTACGCCGGGCCTGCGCGTGGTGATGGAGCATATCACGACCTCGCAGGGCGTCGATTACGCCCGCGCGGGCGGCGACGACCTGGGCGCGACGATCACGACGCATCATCTGGTCATCAACCGCAATGCCATCCTGGCGGGGGGCATCCGGCCGCATTACTACTGCCTGCCGGTCGCGAAACGCGAATCCCACCGCCTGGCGCTGCGCGAGGCTGCGACCAGCGGAGATGCGCGGTTCTTCCTAGGCACCGACAGCGCGCCGCACACGGACGCGGCGAAGCTGCAGCCCTGCGGTTGCGCGGGCTGCTTCACGGCGCCGAACACCATGTCGATCCTGGCGCAGGTGTTCCAGGACGACGGTGCGCTGGACCGGCTGGAGGCCTTCACCAGCCTGAACGGCGCAGCCTTCTATCGCATGGCGCCGAACGAGGACCGCATCACCCTGACGCGCCGCGACACGGCCGTCGACTATCCGGCGCAGATCACCGCGGGCGACGAGACCGTCACCGTCTTCGACCCCGGTTTCCCGCTGTTCTGGCATCTGGAGGACCAATGAGCCTGACCTTTCCTGCGCGCGACGAGATCGCCCGCCTGACCGCCCGGATGCTGCTGGAAATCAAGGCCGTCGATTTCAACGCGGCCCAGCCCTTTACCTATGCGTCCGGTCTCAAGGGGCCGACCTATGTTGATTGCCGCCGCATCATCAGCTTTCCGCGCGTCCGCGCCACGCTGATGGATTTCATGGCAGCGACCGTCATGCGCGACGCGGGCTTCGAGGCCTTCGACAACGTCGCGGGCGGCGAGACCGCGGGCATCCCCTTCGGCGCGCTGGTCGCCGAACGCTTGGGCCTGCCCATGACCTATGTGCGCAAGAAGCCCAAGGGTTACGGCCGCAACGCCCGGATCGAGGGCGTGATGACCGAGGGCCAGCGGGTCCTGCTGGTCGAGGATCTGACCACCGACGGCGGCAGCAAGCTGTCCTTTGTCGACGCGATCCGCGAGACGGGCGCGACCTGCGCGCATACGGCGGTGATCTTCTACTATGGCATCTTCCCGGAGACCACGCAGCGGCTGGCCGATCACGGCGTGGCGCTGCATCACCTGTGCACCTGGTGGGACGTCCTGGCCGAGGCCCGCGCCCAGGGGGCCTTCGACGACGCGACCCTGACCGAGGTCGAGGCCTTCCTGACCGACCCCCGCGCATGGCAGGCGGCAAACGGCTGATCCGGGGTTATCCCCAACAAACTGCGGCCGGCCCCATGACGCGGCCGGCCGGTTCGGTTTAATCTGGACCGCAACCAACGAAGGGGCAGGCAGACCATGAGCACTCTCACCGTCACCAGCGCGCATTTCATCGTTCCCGGACAGGCCGACGGGCCCGAGGACAAGCAGGCCATCCCCTTTTCGCTGGAGGCGGAGCAGCAGTTGCTGGGCGCGCTGCTGACCAACAACGACGTGTTCGACCGGGTCAGCCAGATCATCAAGTCGGACCATTTCTATCACCCGGTCCATGCCCGCATCTTCGACATCTGCGCCGAACGCATCCGCCGCAACGCGCTGGCCAGCCCCGTCACGATCAAGGCCTTCCTTGAGAACGACGACGGCCTGAAGGAACTGGGCGGCCCGGCCTATCTGGCGCGCATGGCGGCGGCGGCGATCAGCGCCTATGCCGCGCGCGACTATGCCCAGATGATCCGTGAATTCGCCCTGCGGCGCGAGTTGATGACCCTGGGCCAGGACATCGCCGCCCGCGCCGCCACCGTCGAGGTGGGCGATGACGCCGAGGAGCAGATCAAGGCCGCGGAACAGACGCTCTACAAGCTGGGCGAGGCCGGGGTGGCCGAACGCGGGTTCCAGTCCTTCCTCAAGGCCGTGACCGGCGCGGTTCAGGTCGCCAACGCCGCCTATCAGCGCGACGGCAAGCTGTCGGGGATTTCCACCGGGCTGATCGACCTGGACGGCAAGATGGGCGGTCTGAACAATTCGGACCTGATCATCCTGGCCGGCCGCCCGTCGATGGGCAAGACCGCGCTGGCGACCAACATCGCCTTCAACATCGCCAAGTCTCACAAGCTGGGCGAAAAGCCCGACGGCACCCAAGGCTCGATCGAGGGCGGCGTCGTCGGCTTCTTCAGCCTCGAGATGTCGGCCGAACAGCTGGCCGCCCGCATCCTGTCCGAGGCCGCCGAGGTGGCGTCCGAGCGCATCCGCAGCGGCAACATGGACGAGGGCGAATTCCGCCGCTTCGTCGAGGCCGCGCACGCGCTGCAGAACTGTCCGCTGTTCATCGACGACACGCCCGCCCTGCCCATCAACCAGCTGGCCGCCCGCGCCCGAAAGCTGAAGCGCACGCATGGGCTGGACGTGCTGATCGTGGACTACCTTCAGCTCTTGAAGGCCGCGACCGCCAAGGACAGCCGCGTGAACGAGGTGTCCGAGATCACCCAGGGCCTCAAGGCCGTGGCCAAGGAGCTGAACATCCCCGTCATCGCCCTGTCCCAGCTGTCGCGCCAGGTCGAGAACCGCGAGGACAAGCGCCCGCAACTGTCGGACCTGCGCGAATCCGGCTCGATCGAGCAGGACGCCGACATCGTGATGTTCGTGTTCCGCGAGGAATACTACAAGGAACGCGAAAAGCCCTCGGACAGCGACCTGGACGCGATGGCCCGCTGGCAGCAGGTGATGGAGAACGTCCATGGCAAGGCCGAGGTGATCCTGGGCAAGCAGCGCCACGGCCCCATCGGCACGGTCGAGCTGGCCTTCGAGGGTCAGTTTACCCGCTTCGGCAACCTTGCCCGCGACCGCCAGAGCCAGTGGGACTGATCCGATGACCCTGCCGGTTCCCGTCGCCACGATCGGCCTGCTGCTGGCCTCGAACATCTTCATGACCGTCGCGTGGTACGGTCACCTCAAGTTCAAGACCGCCCCCCTGGTAACGGTGATCTTCATCAGCTGGGGCATCGCCTTCTTCGAATACCTGATGCAGGTGCCCGCGAACCGCATCGGTTACGGCTATTTCAGCGCCGCCCAGCTCAAGACCATTCAGGAGGTCATCAGCCTCTCGGTCTTCGCGATCTTCTCCTGGGTCTATCTGGGCGAACGGATCGGCTGGCAGCACGGCGTGGGCTTCTCCCTGATCTGCCTCGGCGCCTGGTTCATCTTCCACGACTTCGGCTGATCGCGGGGGTGGCCCGGAGGGGGCGCCGCCCCCGCCGGCGGGGGGTCCGGGGGGCCGGCCCCCCCGGCTCGCTGCGCGGGACGCAATCCATCTGGCGCATCCCCCCACAGCCGCGCTATGGATCTCGCGCGGAGGTTTTGCAGATCGTGCATTCCGCCCCTCGAAAGGTCCGACCATGCGCACGCCCCCCCATCTTCTGACCCTCGTCGCCCTGTCCGGGGTGTCCGCGCTGTCGATGAACGTGTTTTTGCCCTCGCTGCCCGGCATGGCGCGCGATTTCCAGGTCGATTACGGTGTGATGCAGCTGTCGGTCTCGGCCTATATCGGGGCCAGCGCGGTCCTTCAGCTGCTGGGCGGCCCGCTCAGCGACCGCTTTGGCCGCCGGCCCGTGGTCATTTGGGGGCTCATCGGCTTCCTGCTGGCCACCATCGGTACGCTGCTGGCGACCACGGCCACCACCTTCCTGGTCTTTCGGCTGGCGCAGTCGGTCATCACCGTCTGCATGCTGGTCCCACGCGCCGTGATCCGCGACCTCTATGACGGCGATCGCGCCGCCTCGATGCTGGGCTACGTCACGATGGGCATGGCCGTCGTGCCGATGATGGCCCCCGTCTTTGGTGGCGTTCTGGACGAGCTGTTCGGCTGGCAGGCCAACTTCGCCGTCATGGGCCTTCTGGGCATCGCCGTCCTGGCGCTGGCCTATCGCGACATGGGCGAGACCGTCCGTGGCGGCGGGATGAGCCTGCGCGCCCAGATGGTCAACTATCCGATCCTTGCCCGATCGCACCGGTTCTGGGGCTATTGTCTGGCCGCGACCCTGTCGTCGGGCGCGTTCTTCGCCTATCTGGGCGGCGCGCCCTTCGTCGGGGAACAGGTCTTCGGCCTGACCCCCGCCCAGGTGGGCTACTGGTTCGCGGCGCCCTCGATCGGGTATCTGCTGGGCAACTTCCTGTCGGCACGCTTCTCTCCGGTGATGGGCCTGAACCGGATGATCCTGATCGGCGCGGTCATCTGCCTCGTCGCGCTGTCGGCCGCGCTGCTGGTCGACCTGTCGGGCGTAGTGCACCCGCTTGTCTTCTTCGGCGCCATCGCGCTGATGGGGCTGGGCAACGGCATGGTCCTGCCCAACGCCAATGCCGGCATGATGAGCGTGCGCCCCGAACTGGCCGGGACCGCGTCGGGCCTGGGCGGCGCCCTGGCCGTGGCTGGCGGCGCAGCGCTTTCGGCGCTGGCGGGCGCGCTGCTGCAACCGGGCAGCGGTGCCACGCCCCTGCTGGCGATCATGTGCGCCTCCGCCCTGGGCGGGCTGCTGGCGATCACCTGGGTGCTGCGCCGCGAACGTCAGCTGGCCCTGCAGGGCTGAACCTCTTGCCCGACCGCCTTTGCAACCGCTAGAACCGGCTTTGCAAACGGGGGACGCGACGTGGCGACACAAAAGATCTATGCCGGCAGCGCGCTGCGCGAAACCCGCGCCCGGGCCGCCCTGACCCAACGCCGCTTTGCCGAAAAGCTGGGCGTGTCCCTGCCCTATCTGTCCCAGATGGAGAACAACCACCGCCCCATCAGCGCGGGCGTCCTGCTGCGCCTGGCGCAGGAATTCGGCGTCGACCTGACCACCCTGGCCGCGGGCGATGCCGAACGGATGGTCATCGACATGCAGGAGGCCCTGGCCGACCCGCTGTTCGATGCGGCACCCCCTTTGGCCGACCTGCGCCTGGCCGCGACCAATGCCCCGGTGCTGGCCCGCGCCTTCCTGGACCTGTACCGCGCCCATCGCGAAGGCCAGGAACGCCTGGCCGCCTTGGACGAGGCGATCGGCGCCGCCAGCCAGAACAGCCTGTCGACGCCCTGGGAAGAAGTTCGTGACTTTTTCCACTATTGCGACAACTACATCGACGCCGTCGACCGTGCGGCCGAACGCTTTGCCTGCCCCGACGGGCGGCGGGGCGACCTCTGGGCGATGGCGGTCGCAGCCTTGGCCGCCAAGGGCATCCGTGTCCAGCTGACCGAGCTGCCTGCCAACGCGGTCTTCCGCCGCGACGGCGACCGGCTGCTGGTCAATGCCGCGGCCGAGGCGCCGACCCGCCTGTTCCAGCTGCTGCATCTGGTCGCCCTGGAACGCCAGTCCGACCTGCTGGAGGCGACCCTGGACCTGGCACGCTTTCGCAGCCCCACCGCCCGCCAGATCGCCCGCCTTGGCATGGCCAACTATTTCGCCGGCGCCGCGCTGATGCCCTATCGCGCGTTCATGGCCGCGGCGCAGGCCGAACGCCATGACCTGGAACGGCTGTCGCACCTGTTCGACGCGTCGCTGGAACAGGTCGCGCATCGGCTGTCCACGCTGCAGCGGCCGGGCGCCAAGGGGGTGCCGTTCTTCTTCGTGCGCGTCGATCAGGCGGGCACGATCACCAAGCGCCATTCAGCGACCCGCCTGCAATTCGCCCGCTTTGGCGGTGCCTGCCCGCTGTGGAACGTCCATCAGGCGTTCGAGCAGCCGGGCCGCTTCCTGCGCCAGCTGGCAGAGACGCCGGACGGGGTCCGCTACCTGCTGCTGGCACGCGACGTCTCGAAGCATGCGGGCGCCTTCAACGCGCCGGTCCGCCGATTTGCCATCGGGTTGGGGGTCGAGGTCGCGCATGCGGGCGGGCTGGTCTATGCCGACGGGCTGGACCTGACCAAGCCGCGCGCCTATCAGCCCATCGGGATCTCGTGCCGGATCTGCCCGCGCCCGGACTGCCATCAGCGGTCGGTCCCGCCGATCGACCGGCCGCTGCGAATCCCCGCGGATCGCGATGGCCCCCTGCCCTATGAAATCACTTAGGTTTCTCGCCCCCAGGTTGCACGATTGGCGGATCCTTGCCGATAAAGGCAGGGTTCCGCCAATGCGGGGAACCAGACCGTAGGGTCTTGTTGCCAAGAAGGCACAGCTGCTGTTTACCCGTGACCGAACGGAACAACCCGCCGAACTGCTGACAACGGCGTGCCTTCGAGGGACAGTATCTGACAATGACGGTGATGGATCGACTGAACGCGTCGCTGGAAAAGTGGCTGCCGGAGCAACGCCTTTTCCTCCGCTCGGATGATACGACACGCTTTGTCCGCCTGCGCCCCGTGACCCAGATGGTCGGCATCAGTGGCATCACGCTGGTCTTTGGCTGGACGCTGGTGGCCAGTTCCTTCCTGGTCATCGACGCCGTCAGCTCGGGCAACACCCGCGAACAGATCCAGCGCAGCCAGGCTGCCTTCGAGGAGCGCCTGGCCGAGCTGCAGGCCGAACGCGACGCCCGCGCTGCCGAGGCGCTGGCCGCGCAGTCGCGCTTTGCCGTGGCGCTGGACCAGGTCTCTCAGATGCAGTCGCAGCTTCTCTCCTCCGAGGAGAGCCGCCGCGAGATGGAGACCGGCCTGGCTGCCGTCCAGTCCACGCTGCGCGACACGCTGGCCGATCGCGACACCGCCGTCGCCGCCGCCGATGCGGGCACGACCCCCGCCCCCGACCGGACCGAGGAATTCTCGGTCGCGCTGGATATCCTGTCGGGAGAGCTGCGCAGTTCGGCCGACCAGCGGTCCGAGGCCGTCGAGGAGGCCGAGGCCGCCAAGCTGACCGCACAGGAACTGACCGTCGAGCGCGACCAGATCCTGGCCCGCAACGACGAGATCCTGACCCAGCTGGAGGACGCCGTGACCGTGTCCGTGGCCCCCCTGGACGAGGTCTTCCGCAATGTCGGCATGAACCCGGACGAGGTTCTGCGCACCATCCGCAGCGGCTATTCCGGGCAGGGCGGACCGCTGACGCCGATGTCCTATTCGACCCGCGGCAACGCGGCGCTGACCGACACCGAGCTGAAGGCCCGCCAGATCATCGTCACGCTGGACCAGATGAACACATATCGCATCGCGATCGAGAAGCTGCCGCTGGCCATGCCGGTCACCGACAACTTCCGCTATACCTCGGGCTTTGGCCGCCGGTGGGGTCGCATGCACGAGGGCATCGACATGGCCGGTCCCGTCGGCACGCCGATCCACGTCACGGGCGACGGCGTCGTGACCTTTGCCGGGCGCAGCGGCGCCTATGGCAACCTGATCAAGATCCGCCACGAGCTGGGCACCGAGACCCGCTATGCCCACCTGAGCCGCATCCATGTAAAAGTTGGCGATCGGGTGTCGCAAGGCGACCGGATCGGTGATATGGGGAATACCGGACGCTCGACCGGGCCGCATCTGCATTACGAAGTGCGCATGAACGGTCGGGCCGTGGACCCGATGAGCTTCATCAAGGCAGCAGACAATGTTCAGTAAGACCCGCGTGACCGAGACCCGCCCGACCCCCGACGCAGCCCCGCAGGCGGCCCCGGTCGCGCCTGAGCGCAGCACCCCCGAGGCGCAGGCACCGGCCGCCGCACCCCGTGCGCGCGTGGCACCCTCGGTCCTCTCGGCCGACCTGACGGTGACGGGAAACATCAAGACGCAGGGCGACATCCAGATCGAGGGCACGGTCGAAGGCGACATCCGTGCTCATCAGCTGACCATCGGCGAAACCGCCACAATCAAGGGCGAGATCGTCGGCGACGACGTCATCGTCAATGGCCGCGTCATCGGTCGCGTGCGCGGCCTCAAGGTCCGCCTGACCGCCACCGCGCGGGTCGAGGGCGACATCATCCACAAGACCATCGCCATCGAATCGGGCGCCCATTTCGAGGGTTCGGTCCAGCGCCAGGAAGACCCGCTGAACAACGGCGGCACCAAGAAGCTGGCCCCGCCGACCGAGTGATCGGCCCCTGCCACCCATCCCGACAAGGCCCGCGTTTCGCGGGCCTTTTTCATGGATTGCGGTCCCCCTGCGGTGCGGGTCCAATGCGCCTGAACCGCGGGACGGCGACGGATGCCCATGCCGGCGCACCCGTCACGGGATAGGCGATCACGGGAGAAAATGATGGACAGCATTCTGATCACGGGTGCCGGAAGCGGCATCGGACAGGCCACGGCGCGGCTGTTCCTGGATCGCGGCTGGCGCGTGGGGCTGATCGGTCGCAGGCCCGAACCCCTGCACCAGACCGCCGACGGGCATGACGGCGCGCTGGTCCTGCCCTGCGACATCACCGACGACGCCGCGGTCGAGGCGGCATTCGCGCAGGCCGTCCGCAGCTGGGGCCGCCTGGATGTCCTGTTCAACAATGCCGGACGCGCCGCCCCGCTGGCCGATCCCGACCATCTGTCGCCGGACGATTTCCGCGACGTGATCGCGACCAACGTGACGGGCATGTTCCTCTGTGCGCGCGCGGCCTTTGCGGCGATGCGGGCGCAGTCGCCCCAAGGCGGGCGGATCATCAACAACGGCTCGGTCGCGGCCCATGCGCCGCGGGCGGGGTCGGTCGCCTATACGATGTCCAAGCATGCCGTGACCGGCCTGACGCGCAGCCTGTCGCTGGACGGGCGCGCGGTGAACATCGCTTGCGGCCAGATCGACGTGGGCAATGCCGCGACGCAGTTGCTGCGCGAGGCCGCCGCCCGCGATCCCGATGCCGAACCGGTGATCGACGTCGCCACCGTGGCCGATGCCGTCTGGCACATGGCCACGCTGCCACAGGGCGCGAACGTTCAGTTCATGACGCTGATGGCGACCAACATGCCCTTCATCGGGCGCGGCTAGCCATAGCGGCGCAGCAGCGCGTCCGCGACCGGGGGGGTGACGAATTTCGACACGTCCCCGCCCAGGCGCGCGATCTCCTTGACCAGCTTGGAGGCGATGGCCTGGCGCCGGGCGTCGGCCATCATGAAGACGGTCTCGATGCTGCTGTCCAGGGCACGGTTCATGCCGACCATCTGGAATTCGTACTCGAAATCGGCCACCGCGCGCAGGCCGCGCACGATGATGCTGGCATCCACGTCGCGCGCACAGTCGATCAGCAGGTTCTCGAACGGGTGGACGACGATCTCTCCGCCGGTCTTGGCGACGATGGCGTCGCATTCGGCCTGAACCATGGCCACGCGCGCCTCCAGGTCGAACAACGGGCCCTTGTCGCGGTTGATCGCGACGCCGATCACCAGACGGTCGACCAGCGCCATTGCGCGCTGGATGATGTCGATATGTCCAAGCGTTATCGGATCGAAGGTTCCGGGATAAAGGCCGATGCGCATGGATGTCGCGTCCTTGGGGTCATGGTCCTGACCTCAAGGCAAACCGCATTTGACCCCGGATTGCAAGATCGTGAACGGCTGCGACGATGCGTCAGCTGCCCATGATCATCCCAGTCAGGGCTTCCTTTTCGGCCGCCAGTTCCTTCAGGCGCCCGCTGACCGCATCGCCGATCGAGATCACGCCCAGCATGTCCCCCTGACCGTCCACCACCGGCATGTGGCGGAACCGCCCCTGGGTCATGCGCTCCAGGATGGTCAGCGCGTCCTCTCCGGTGGTGCAGGTTTGGACCTGAGTGGTCATCACGCCGCTGACGGGCTGGGACAGCACGTCGGGTCCGTGCTTGCCCAGCTGACGGACGATGTCGCGTTCGGACAGGATGCCTTCGGGCCTCCGGCCATCGGTGGACACGACCACCGCGCCGATGCGCTTTTCGGCCAGCAGCGTCGCGGCCTCGCCCAGGGTGGTGGTCGGCGCGATGGTCACGATCGTCGCGGAATCGATCCACGGCTTGGCATTGTCGGACTTCATCGACAGCAACTGTTTGACCAGCATCACGGGCCTCCCTCGGACTTGTTCCCCTTCATCATTTTCGCCAAATCGGTTCGCGTCAAGTGCGACCATCGGGGGCCGCGGAAAGCTGCCCCTCCAGTCGGGCGACCTCGGTGCGGATGCCTTGGGCCACCGCCTCGGCCAGCAGGGTCAGCCGGCGCGAGGCGCGGTCGTCGGCATGCCGGATCAGCCAGAAGCTGCGTTTCAGCGCGATGCGCCCGGTCAGCACGCGGCGCACCCCCGGCGCAAAGGGGATCGCGAAATCATGCACGATGCCAAGGCCCGCCCCGGCGCGCACGGCCTGCATCTGCACCGCCACGGAATTGCTGCTGATCTGGGCCGCCTCGACCCCCGTCGCGGACAGATAATCCAGCTCGCGATCAAAGATCATGTCCGGGATATAGCTGATCATCCGATGCCCGCGCAGATCCTCCAGCCGGTCCAGCGGCGGGTGGCGCAACAGGTAGTCGTCATGCCCCGCCAAGTGCAGATGATAGTCGACCAGCCGCTGGACCATCAGCCGCCCCGTGTCGGGCGGCGACACGGCGATGGCCATGTCGGCCTCGCGCCGGGTCAGGTTCACGACGCGCGGCAGGGCCACGATCTGGATCTCCAGCCCCGGATGGGCGGCGCACAGGTCGCGCGCGACCTGCGGCAGCAGATAGTTCGCGCAGCCGTCGGGCGCCCCGATGCGCAACTGTCCCGACAGGCCCGCATCCCCGCTGACGGCCTCGGCGGCGGCGGTGGCGGCGCGTTCGGCTGCCTCGGCCGGGGCCATCAGGCGCGACCCTTCGGCGGTCAGCTGATAGCCCCCCGGTGTCTTGAGAAACAGCGCCGCTCCGACCGACGCCTCCAGCCGCGCGATGCGGCGGCCGACGGTCGATGCGTCCATCGCCAGCCTGCGCCCGGCGCCCGACAGGCTCTCGGCCCGCGCGACGGCCAGAAAGATGCGCAGATCACCCCAATCCATCGCCGCCCTTTGCAAAAACGCAAAATCCTTTTGCCAGCATTCCCCTTTCTTCCGCAAATCCGCAAGACTAGGCTGCGCCCAACAGTTTCAGGAGGACGCGATGAAAGAGATACATCACTGGATCGACGGCAAGGAATACAAGGGCACCTCTGGCCGGTTTTCCGACGTCTACAACCCCGCCACGGGCGAAGTTCAGGCCCGCCTGTCGCTGATCACCAAGGCCGAGATGGACGACGCCATCGCCCGCGCCGCCAAGGCCCAGATCGCATGGGGCGCCACCAATCCGCAGCGCCGCGCCCGCGTGATGATGGCCTTTGTCGGCCTGATCAACCGCGACATGGACAAGCTGGCCGAGGCCCTGTCCAGCGAACACGGCAAGACCTTTCCCGACGCCAAGGGCGACATCCAGCGCGGCCTGGAGGTGATCGAATTCTGCATCGGCGCGCCGCATCTGCTGAAGGGCGAGTTCACCGACAGCGCCGGCCCCGGCATCGACATGTACTCCATGCGCCAGCCCCTGGGCGTGGTCGCGGGCATCACGCCCTTCAACTTTCCGGCCATGATCCCGCTGTGGAAGATGGGCCCGGCCCTGTCCGCCGGCAACGCGATGATCCTGAAACCCTCCGAGCGTGACCCCTCGGTGCCGCTGATGCTGGCCAAGCTGCTGCAGGAGGCGGGCCTGCCCGACGGCGTGCTGCAGGTGGTGAACGGCGACAAGGAATCGGTCGACGCGATCCTGGACAGCGAGGTCATCCAGGCCGTGGGCTTCGTGGGCTCGACCCCGATCGCGCAGTACATCTATGAACGCGCCGCCGCGACCGGCAAGCGCGCGCAGTGCTTCGGCGGCGCCAAGAACCACATGATCATCATGCCCGACGCTGACCTGGACCAGGCCGCCGATGCGCTGGTCGGCGCGGGCTACGGGGCTGCAGGCGAGCGCTGCATGGCGATCTCGGTCGCGGTGCCGGTGGGCGAGAAGACCGCCGACGCGCTGATCGAGAAGCTGATCCCCCGGGTCGAAAAGCTGAAGGTCGGTCCCTGGACCGCCGGCAACGACATCGACTACGGCCCGGTCGTGACCAAGGCCGCCAAGGAGAACATCCTGCGCCTGGTGCAGTCGGGCGTGGATCAGGGCGCCGACCTGGTCGTCGACGGCCGCGACTTCAACCTGCAGGGCTATGAGGACGGCTTCTTCGTCGGGCCCCACCTTTTCGACCGGGTCACCCCGGACATGGACATCTACAAGACCGAGATCTTCGGCCCGGTCCTGTCCACCGTCCGCGCCGCGACCTATGAGGACGCGATCAAGCTGGCGCTCGACCACGAATACGGCAACGGCACCGCGATCTATACCCGCGACGGCGACACGGCGCGCGACTTCGCGAACCGCATCAACATCGGCATGGTGGGCATCAACGTGCCGATCCCGGTGCCGCTGGCCTATCACACCTTCGGCGGCTGGAAGAAATCGGGCTTCGGCGACCTGAACCAGCATGGCCCGGATGCGTTCCGCTTCTATACGCGGACCAAGACCGTGACGGCGCGCTGGCCGTCGGGGATCAAGGAAGGCGGAGAGTTCAACTTCAAGGCCATGGACTGACGCCGGAACCGGCCCTCCCGATGCGGGGGGCGCTGCGCGGGGGGTCCGGGGGGCAGCCAGCCCCCCGGCACGTCGCGGGACGCAAGCCCGGCGCGTCCACGGCAACAAGGACGGACCCATGACGACTGATCCCGACTTCACCCTGGGCATCGAGGAGGAATATCTCCTCGTCGATGCCGAAACCCTCCAGCTGGCCGCGGCGCCCGAGGCGCTGATGCAGGCGCTCAAGGCCGATCTGGGCGAGCAGGTCAGCCCCGAATTTCTGCGCTGCCAGGTCGAGATCGGCACCCCGGTCAGCGCCGACATCCGCGCCGCGGGCGATCACCTACGCCACCTGCGCGACACCGTCGCCCGGCGCGCCGCGGAACATGGGCTGGCGCCCATCTCGGCCTCCTGCCACCCGCAGGCCGACTGGCGCGAACAGGATCATACCGACAAGGACCGCTACAATCAGCTGTCGCGCGACATGGGCGGCGTGGCGCGGCGCATGCTGATCTGCGGCATGCATGTCCATGTGGGCATCCCAGACCCTGCGCAGCGCATCGACCTGATGAACCAGCTGGCCTATTTCCTGCCGCATCTGCTGGCCTTGTCCGCCTCCAGCCCCTTCTGGATGGGCGAGGATTCGGGCCTTGCCTCGTACCGCACCACGGTCTTCGGCGACATGCCCCGCACCGGCCTGCCGCCGCAGATGGGCAGCTGGGACGAATTCGAACGCTCGGTCCAGGCCCTGACCGACCTTGGCATCATCGAGGACAGCAGCAAGATCTGGTGGGACCTGCGCCCCAGCAGCAAATACCCAACGCTGGAGACCCGCATCTGCGACGCCTGCCCGCGGATCGAGGATGCGTTGACCCTGGCTGCGCTGATCCAGACCACGCTGCGCATGCTGTGGCGCCTGTCGCGCGCCAACCAGCGCTGGCGGCAATACGAGCCCTTCCTGTTGGCCGAGAACCGTTGGCGCGCGCTGCGCTATGGCACGACCGAGGGGCTGATCGATTTCGGCGCGGGGCGGATCATCCCGTTCGAGCAGATCGCCGACGACTGGTTGGGCCTGGTCGCGCAGGATGCCGACGCGCTGGACTGTCAGCCCCATGTCGCCCGCCTGCGCGAGATGGTGGCGCATGGCACCGCGGCCGAGGCGCAGCGCGCCGTCCATGCCCGCGCGCGCCAGGCCGGGGCCGACCGCGACGACGCCTTGCGCGCCGTCACCCGCCATCTGGTGCAGGAGTTCACCCGCGACCTCTGACCGCTTGCAACACTGTCGCAACATCTGGCAATTAAACAGCTGTTCAATTCACACCGGTCCGGGGAGGGGCTGCCGATGGATTTCGCACTGACCGAGGAACAGCAGGCCATCTTCGACATGGCCCGCGATTTCGGGGCCGACCGCATCGCGCCCCATGCGCAGGCCTGGGAACGTCAGGGCACCATCCCGCGCGACCTCTGGCCCGACGTGGCGGCCCTGGGCCTGGGCGGCATCTTCGTCTCCGAGGATCACGGCGGCACGGGGCTGTCGCGCCTGGACGGCACGCTGGTCTTCGAGGCGCTGTCGATGGCCTGCCCCTCGGTCGCGTCCTTCCTGTCGATCCACAACATGTGCGGCGGCATGATCGACAAGTTCGGCAGCGATCAGGCCCGCGACCGCTGGCTGCCCGACCTGTGTTCGATGACCCGCATCTTCAGCTATTGCCTGACCGAACCGGGGTCCGGGTCCGACGCGGCCGCCCTGCGCACTCGCGCCGACCGCGACGATCAGGGCTGGCGGCTGAACGGGACCAAAGCTTTCATCAGCGGGGGCGGCTATAGCGACGTCTATGTCGCGATGGTTCGCAGCGGCGGCGACGGCCCCAAGGGGATCAGCACCGTCATCGTCGAGAACGGCACGCCGGGCCTCTCCTTCGGGGGGCTTGAGGACAAGATGGGCTGGCGCTCCCAGCCTACGACCCAGGTCCAGTTCGACGACTGCATCCTGCCCGCCGACAACCTGCTGGGCGAGGAAGGCCGCGGCTTCAGCTATGCCATGGCCGGGCTGGACGGCGGGCGCCTGAACATCGCCGCAGCCGCCCTGGGCGGTGCGCAATCGGCGCTGGACCGGACGCTGGCCTATATGGGCGACCGCAAGGCCTTCGGCAAATCGCTGGACCAGTTCCAAGCGCTGCAGTTCCGCCTGGCCGAGATGGAGACCGCCCTGCAATCGGCCCGCATCTTCCTGCGCCAGGCGGCGTGGAAGCTGGATCAGGGCGCGCCGGACGCGACCAAGTTCTGCGCCATGGCGAAACTGCACGTCACCGACCGCGCCTTCGAGGTCGCCAACCAATGCCTGCAGCTGCACGGCGGCTATGGCTATCTGGCCGATTACGGCATCGAGAAGATCGTGCGCGACCTGCGCGTCCACCAGATCCTGGAGGGCACGAATGAGATCATGCGCCTGATCATCAGCCGCGCCCTGTTGGCGGAAAGGGCCTGACATGGACGACCTGACCATCCGCACCGCCGGGCGCGCCGGGCGCATTACCTTTACCCGGCCCAAGGCGCTGAACGCTCTGACCCATGCCATGGCCCGCGCCATCAATGACGCTTTGGACGGGTGGCGCGACGATCCTGCGGTCGCGCTGGTCATCATCGATGCCGAAGGGGACCGCGCCTTCTGCGCCGGGGGCGACATCGCCGCCGTCTATCACGCGGGCCGCGCGGGCGATCACCAGGTCGGGCGCGACTTCTTTCGCGACGAATACCGCATGAACGCGGCCATCGCCGATTTCCCCAAGCCCATCGTGGCTTTCATGCAAGGGTTCGTCATGGGCGGCGGCGTGGGGGTGGGCGGTCATGCCAGCCACCGGATCGTCGGCGACACGACGCGCATCGCGATGCCCGAAAGCGGCATCGGCCTGATCCCCGACGTGGGCGGCACCTGGCTGCTGGGTCGCGCGCCGGGGCGGATCGGTGAATACCTTGCGATGACCGGGGGTCGGATGACGGCAGGCGACGCGATCCATGCCGGCTTTGCGGACATGTACATTCCCGAAGCGGACTGGCCGGGCCTGATCGCCATGCTGGAGGACAGCGGCGACGTGACCGGCCTGCGCGGCCACCCTGCCCCCGCGGCGACGCTGGACCGGCGCGACCTGTCCGCCTTTGGTGGCCGCACCCTGGCCGATATCACCGTCGCGTTGCAGGAGGCGGGCGACGACGAATCGCTGGAGGCGCTGCGGCGCAATTCGCCGCTGTCGATGGCGGCGGGGCTGGCGATGGTGCGTGCGGCCCGCGGCGACGATTGCATGCAGCAGTCGCTGTCGCGCGAATACCGCTTTACCGCCCGCGCCACGGCCGAAAGCGATTTCCTGGAGGGCGTGCGCGCCCAGATCATCGACAAGGATCGCAAGCCCGTCTGGCGCCGCGACGCGTCCGATGACACGCTACGCGCGATGCTGGCCCCGCTTGGGGATGACGAACTGCAATGGGAGACTGCAGAATGAAGATCGGCTTCATCGGACTGGGCAACATGGGCGCGCCCATGGCCGCCAACCTGGCTGCCGCGGGCCATCAGGTCACGGGTTTCGACACCGCGGCCCCCGCCCCCGCGGGCGTGACCCTCGCCGCCAGCGCGACCAAGGCGGTGTCGGGCGCGGATGTTGTCTTCACCATGCTGCCCAATGGCCAGATCCTGCGCGACGTGGCCGACCAGATCATCCCCGCCATGCAGCAGGGCGCGGTCCTGTGCGACTGTTCCACCGTCGACGTGGACAGCGCGCGCGCCGTGGCGCAAGCGGCCCGCGCAGCGGGGCTGGGTGCGCTGGACGCGCCCGTCTCGGGCGGCACCGGCGGCGCACAGGCCGGCACGCTGACCTTCATGGTGGGTGGCGCCGAAGCCGATTTCGCCACCGTCCAGCCGCTGTTCGCGGTCATGGGCCAGAAGGCCGTCCATTGCGGCGACGGCGGCGCCGGACAAGCGGCCAAGATCTGCAACAACATGATCCTAGGCGTCACCATGATCGCTACCTGCGAAGCCTTTGCCTTGGCCGACAAGCTGGGGCTGGACCGCCAGAAGATGTTCGACGTCGTGTCGACCAGTTCGGGCTATAGCTGGTCGATGAACGCCTACTGCCCGGCGCCGGGCGTGGGCCCTGTCAGCCCCGCGGACAACGGCTACAAGCCCGGCTTTGCCGCCGAACTGATGCTCAAGGATCTTGGCCTGTCCCAGCAGGCGGCCGAATCGGTCGGTGCGCAGACCCCGATGGGGGCGTTGGCGCATCAACAATATGACGACTTCGTCACCCGCGAAGACGGCCGGGGACAGGATTTTTCGGCCATGCTGCCCCGATTTACGGCGCGGAACGGTTGATCGGAACGGGTTGTTAACCCCTGCCGTGGTGATATGCGGTGGCGAGCCTGCGAACGGGGTGCAGCCATCATGGACCGGATCTTGCAACGTCTCTCCACCGCCCTGCTGATCGGCGCATGCGCGCTGGTCCCTCAGGACGGCTTTGCCCAGCAGCGCCCCACCGTCGGTGAGGTGCCGGCGCCCGAGCAGGTTCGCCAGATCGACAAGCCCGGCGCCGTGGGCCTTGGGCCGCAGCTGCCGGGCAGCGTCTATGCCGTCGTATCGGGCCATCTGGTCCGCATCCAGATCGGCAGCGGCAAGATCCTGTCGATCCTGCGGCCCCTGCCCGACTGAACGTGGCAGTTCCGCATCGGCATGCCTGCCATGCGGCGTCGCAGCGGAACCCGTAAGGCAATCCCGGGTTGACCCGTTGTAACTGATCCGAGGATATGATGACGCCGCTGCACCCCCTTGCCGCCGTGGCGGCCGGGACAATGCTCGGCCTCGCCGCCCTGACCGCCCCCAACACCACGCCGACCCGTGGCCTGCAGGCCGTGCCGGCATGTACGACGGAATGTCTGGGCGGGCATGCGACCATGCCGATGGTCGGTGACAGGGTTCCCGAGGACCAACTGCATCGTGTCAGCGCGCCGGGCCGCTATGGTCTGTCTCAGGCGCCCGATGGTGACAACTATGCCGTGGTCGGTGGCCATCTGGTGCGGATCGATGCCGATAACGGGCGTATCCTGTCGGTGCTGCGACCCGCACCGCGGATTCTGGACTAACCGTCCAACAAGGCGCGCGCAGCCTCGGTGGCGGCGTCGGTGACACGGTCGCCCGACAGCATGCGCGCGATCTCGGCCACGCGCTCGGGTTGGGGCAGCGGCGTGACGGTGGAGGTGGTCATCCCGTCCGTCACGGATTTCGACACGCGGAAATGCACCGCGCCCAAAGCCGCGACCTGCGGCGAATGAGTGATGACCAGCACCTGCGCACCATCCGCCAAATTCTGCAGACGGCGGCCGACGGCATCGGCGGTGGCCCCGCCGACCCCGCGATCGATCTCGTCAAAGATCATGACCAGCGCGTCGTTCCCCCGCGCCAGGCAGACCTTCAGCGCCAGCAGAAAGCGGGACAGTTCGCCACCGGAGGCGATCTTGTCCAGCGGTCCCGACGGTGCGCCCGGGTTGGTCGCCACCGTGAACGCGACGGTATCGCGCCCGTCCGGCCCGGGTTCGGCGGGCGACACGACGGTGCGAAAGACCGCACGTTCCATCTTCAGCGGCACCAATTCAGCGGTCACGGCGCGGTCCAACCGGGTCGCGGCCTCGGTCCGGGCGGCGGTCAGCGCATCGGCCGCGGCATCATAGTCCGCCTGAGCGTCCCGCGCGGCACGGCGCAGGTCGCCCATCCGCGCCTCGCTGGCGTCCAGACGCTCCAGCCGGTCGCGCAGTTGCTGCGCCAGCCCGGCCAGATCGTCGGGCAGGATGTCATGCTTTCGCGCCAAGGCACGCAGCGCGAACAGACGCTCCTCGGTCGATTCCAGCGCGTGCGGATCGAAATCCAGCGCGGCCAGCGTGTCCTCGACCCCGCGGGTGGCCTCGCCCAGCTCGATCAGCGCGCGTGACAGGGCGGCCAGGGGCTCGTCCAGTCGACCTTCGGCCTGCTCGGATGCGCCCTCCAACCAGCGCGCGGCGTCGACCATCGCGCCTTCGGCACCGTCTCCCGCCAGCATCTGCAGAGCGCGCGCCACGTCATCCCGGATGCGCTCCGCGCCCTGCATGGCGCGGCGCGCGATGTCCAGGCGCTGTTCCTCGCCGGGTTCGGGGGCCAGCTTGTCCAGTTCCGCCACGGCGTGGCGCAGAAACTCTTCTTCCTGCCGGGCGGCGGCCAACGCGGCCTCGGCCTCGGCCAGCGCCCGGTCCGCATCGCGCCGTGCGGCCCAGGTGCGGCGGACCGCCGACAGGTCCATCGCGCCGAACGCGTCCAGCAGGGTGCGATGCCCGCGCGGATTCAACAGCCCGCGGTCGTCATGCTGCCCGTGCAGCTCGACCAGGACCTCGGACAGCTGCCGCAGAACCTCGCCCGACACCCGGCGGTCATTGACCCAGCCCGTCTTGCGCCCATCCAGCGTGTTCACGCGGCGCAGGATCAGTTCGTCGTCATCGATCGTGATCCCGGCCTCGGCCAGCAGGGCGCGGGCGGGATGAACCTCCGGCAGGTCGAACACCGCCTGAACCTCGCCCTGCGCCGCCCCCTGGCGGACCAGTTCGGCGCGGCTGCGCCAGCCCAGAACGAACCCCAGGCAATCCAGCAGGATGGACTTGCCAGCGCCGGTTTCTCCGGTCAGCACGTTCAGGCCGGGGCCGAACGACAGCTCCAGCCGGTCGATCAGCAGCATGTCGCGGATGTCCAGCGATCTCAGCATGGGCCACGGCCCCTGCGCACGGCCTGCATTACAGCCAGCGTCCCTGGATGGTCTGGCGATAGACGTTGGTCAGCCAGCTGTCACCGCGCACCTCGGCCGACAGGCCGCGGCCGCGCAGCTGCCGGAACGCGTCGTCATAGAAGGGCGAGGACTGGAAGTTGTGTCCCAGGATGGCGCCCGCCGTCTGCGCCTCGTCCAGCAGTCCAAGGGCCAGATAGGCCTCGACCAGACGCAGCAGCGCCTCGGGGGTCTGGGTGGTCGTCTGGAACTCCTCGACCACCACGCGGAACCGGTTCACCGACGCCGCGTAATGCCCCTGCTTCAGGTAATAACGCCCGATCTCCATTTCCTTGGCGGCCAGGTGATCGAACGCCAGGTCGAACTTCAGGATCGAACTGCGGGCATATTCGCTGTCGGGATACTGCTCGATCACCGTCCGCAGCCCCTGCAGTGCCTGAAAGGTCAGGCCCTGATCGCGACCGACGTCATCGATCTGATCGTAATAAGACAGCGCCAGCAGATACTGTGCATAGGCCGCATCCTCATCGGTCGGATAGGTGTCCAGGAACCGCTGCGCCGCGCCGCGGGCCTCTTCGTAATTGCCCGCCTTATGGTTGCCATAGGCCTGCATGATCAGCGCGCGCTTGGCCCATTCGGAATAGGGATACAGCCGCTCGATCTCGCTGAAATAGACGACGGCATCCTCGGGATCGCCGCTGTTCTCCAGCTCGAACTCGCCCCGCTTATAGATTTCCTCGGCCGTAAAGCGGTCCAGATTCTGCTTTTGCGCCGCGTCCCGGTTGCCGCCGCAGCCAGTCAGGACAACGCCCGCCAGCACCGCAGCCACCACCGAAGCCGAGATTTTCGAGCCCGCCATCTTTATCCTGCCCTACGATTTGCCGATGCGCTGCCCGCGTGCGGGCGGCGCTGCCGGGATCCTCTAGCACAGAACATCAGGGGGCGCAAAATGGCAATCCGTTGAATTCGGCCAAGGTCCCGGTGCCCCGCACCGTCACTCGGCCGCAAAGGCCGCGGCAAGTTCGGGGCGTGCATAGTCGGCGACACCCGCACCCGGCAGGCGACCTTCCAGCTCGGGCGTGCACCGCTCCCAGGTCCATGCGGTGGGGTCGGCGAACAGCGCCCGCAGCAGGCGGTTGGTCATCGCGTGACCCGCGCGGTGGCCGGTATAGCGCGCCAGCAGCGGCGCACCGGCCAGTGCCAGATCGCCGGTGGCGTCCAGCATCTTGTGGCGCACGGCCTCGTCCGCGTGACGCAGACCGCCCGGCGACAGGACGCGCCCGCCATCGACCACGACCGCGTTCAGATAGGTCCCGCCCAGGGCCAGGCCGTTGCGGCGCATCGCCTCGACATCCGACGCGCGGCAGAAGGTGCGGCTGTCGGCCAACTCGCGCAGGAACGCGCCATTGGCCATGTCCAGACGCTTTTCCTGATGCCCGATCGCGGCGTCGGTAAAGTCGATCTCGAAATCGATCTCCAGGTGGTCGGCGGGCGACAGGCGGGCAAAGGCTTCGCCCTCGCGGACCTCGACCGTGCGCAGGACGCGGATCGCGCGCAGCGGTGCAGCCTGACGCGCGATGCCGGTGTCCAGGATCGCGTCCACGAAGGGCGCGGCCGAACCGTCCAGAATCGGAATTTCGGGCCCATCGACGGTGATCAGCGCGTTGTGGATGCCCGTGCCGGCCAGCGCAGCCATCACGTGCTCGACCGTCGAGAGGGTCACACCCCAGCCATTGTCCAGCAGCGTGCACAACTTGGACGGCGTCACATGGTCCCACAATGCCGGAATGTCGACCGCAGGCGACAGGTCGGTGCGGCGAAAGACGATCCCGTGGCCGGGCCGTGCGGGATACATGACCAGACGCGCGGGCGCACCGGAGTGGAGCCCGACGCCCTGCAATGTCACCGTGTCTTTCAGCGTCGCCTGCATGATCTGCCTGCCTTCGGATTCGTCGTGGGGCGCACTTGCCCCTTCTGTCACTCCAGCTAGGTCCGGCAGTGAACGCATTCAATTAACGTTTTGTAACGGGGTGAAACATTCCCCTGCCCTGCCCTGCAACCCGATGGCCGTTTTCGCCCAAGAGGTTGACTGGCAAAGGGAAAGGGCCGCTTTGCAGCGGCCCTTGCAACCAGCGGATGTGCCGGTTTCGTGATCCGTCAGTTGGCCTGACGGCGCAGGAAAGCCGGGATCTCGACATTGTCCTTGCCGTTCGAGTCGGGGCTGGCCAGATCGTCGAAGTCGGTGTCGTGCTGGCGGGCGCGGACGGCGACGCGGTCGTTCACACGCTCGGCGATCGAGGATGCGGCCGGCTTGGCGCCGCCCGGCTGGTCGTTGCCATGGCCTGCCATGCGCTCCAGCATGCGGCCCAGACCGCTCATCCGGCTGGTGGCGGGCTGTGCCGGCTGCTGCTGCGGCTGTGCGGGGACGCGACCGTGGTTGTCCACGGCGCGGCGCAGGCGGTCCATCACCTCGGGTGCGGGCTGGCCGGCACGCGGGGACTGCGGCGCACGGGGCGCGACAAAGGCCGACGCGTCGTCGTCGATGCGCACGGCGTTCTGGCGGGCGCTGTCCTTGGGCTGATAGGCCGGCTGCGGCATGTCGTCCTCACCGCGCGGGTCGTGGCGCGGGGCCTCGACGCGGGCCGTCTCGGCAGAGGATGCGATCGGGGGCGCCACGCGGCGCGCCGGGATCGCCGGCTGCTCCTCGGCGGCGGCACCGACCTGCGGGTTCTGGGTCAGCGGCGCAGCCATGCCGCGGCGGGGCGAGGGAACCTCGGCCACCGCGACGGCGGCGTCGATGCCGGTCGCCACGACCGAAACGCGGATCGTGCCGTCCATGTCGGGGTCCAGGGTCGAGCCGACGATGATGTTGGCATCGGCGTCCACCTTGTCGCGGATGACGTTGGCGGCCTCGTCCAGTTCGAACAGGGTCATGTCATAGCCGCCGGTGATGTTGATCAGCACGCCGCGCGCGCCGTTCAGGCTGATCTCGTCCAGTAGCGGGTTGGCGATGGCACGCTCGGCGGCTTCCTGGGCGCGGTTCTCGCCCGAGGCCTCGCCGGTGCCCATCATGGCCTTGCCCATCTCGTCCATCACCGACCGCACGTCGGCGAAGTCCAGGTTGATCAGGCCCGGCTTGACCATCAGGTCGGTCACGCCCTTGACGCCCTGGTACAGCACGTCGTCGGCCAGCGCGAAGGCGTCGGTGAAGGTGGTCTTTTCGTTGGCCAGCCGGAACAGGTTCTGGTTCGGAATGATGATCAGCGTGTCCACGACCTTCTGCAGGGCCTCGACGCCCTCCTCGGCCTGGCGCATCCGCTTGGTGCCCTCGAACTGGAAGGGCTTGGTCACCACGCCGACGGTCAGGATGCCCATCTCGCGCGCGGCCTGCGCGATGATCGGCGCCGCACCGGTGCCGGTGCCGCCGCCCATGCCCGCGGTGATGAAGCACATATGCGCGCCCATCAGGTGATCGACGATGTCCTCGATCGTCTCCTCGGCGGCCTTGGCGCCGATCGTGGGCTTGGCACCCGCGCCCAGACCCTCGGTGACCTTGGGCCCGATCTGGATGCGCGAGGTCGCACGCGACTGCTGCAGCGCCTGCGCATCGGTGTTGGCGACCACGAACTCGACCCCGTCGAGCTGCTTCTGAATCATGTTGTTGACGGCGTTGCCACCTGCGCCACCGACACCGAAGACGGTGATGCGCGGCTTCAGCTCTTCTTCGTCATTCATCATCAGATTGAGGTTCATGGTGTCCGCCTGTTACCGCTGCTGCATTGGGGAGGCGGGTGTACCGCTCGAATCCCGTTTCTTAATGGTTACCGTAACAATTGGCACCAGTTCCGTCACCCGAAAAAGCCGGGCGTTTCGCAAAATCTGGAGGGGCTACCCTTGAAATAGGCGGCATCTTGCCATGTCTTCCGAATGTGGTGGGAAAACCCTTGCCCCCCCCCCAGAACCAAGGTGGTGCAATCACCAGTTGTTCTTGAACCAGCGATAGGCGCGACGCAGGCTGCGCGCGGGATACCGATCGGCCGGCATTTCGAAATCCCACCATTCATCCTGCGGATGTGCGGCGAACAGCGCCAGGCCGACGGCGCTGGAAAAGCTGGGATCGGTCAGCTGATGGGCCAGACCGTCGATGCGCAGCGGCCGTCCGCAGCGCACGTTCGGACCCAGGATGCGGGTCGCCAGCCCGTCCAGGCCGGGGATCTGGCTGCCGCCCCCGGTCAGCACGATCTGCTGGCTGGGCATCCAGTCGAACCCGGCCGCGTCCAGCACCTCGCGGACATGCTCCAGCATCTCCTCGACGCGGGGGCGCATCACGCCGATCACGTCGGCGCGGCTGACCTGGCGGCGGTCCGCCTCCCAGTCCCCGGTCTCTCCGCCGACCTCGATCATGTCGCGGTCGTCGCGGCCCGTCGCCTCGACGCCCCCGTTCAGCGTCTTCAGGCGCTCTGCCACGGGCAGGCTGACACGCAGACCCTGGGCGATGTCCTGGGTGATCAGGTTGCCCCCGATGGGCACGTGATCGGAAAAGATCATGTGCTTCTTGACGAAGATCGACACGCCGGTGCCGCCACCGCCGAAATCGACACAGGCCGCGCCCAGCTCCTGCTCATCCTCGACCAGCGACGCGCGGGCCGAGGCATAGGGCGCCGAGGCGATCCCCGCCAGTTCAAGGTCGCAGCGCCGGATGCACTGGACCAGGTTGCCGATGGAATCGCCGTCCACGGTCAGCACATGCATGTCGCAGAACAGCTTGTTGCCCAGATGGTCGCGCGGGTCGGCCAGGTTGCTGCGGTTGTCGACCGCGAAATTCACCGGCTGCGCGTGCAGCACCTCGCGGCCGCGGCCGAAATCGGGCGCGTCGCAGGCGGCCAGTACGGATGCCACGTCATGTTCGCCGACCTTGCCGGATTCCAGCACGATCTCTCCGGCCAGGCCATACGAGGCCGGCCGGCCGCCCGACAGGCAGGCGATGACGTGATCGACGCGCACGCCCGCGACCTTCTGCGCAGCGGCGACGACCGTGCGGATCGCACGCTCGGTCTCGGCCATGGTCTCGATCTCGCCGCGGCGCATCCCGCGCGACCGGGTCGATGCCGCGCCGATCACGCGGAAATTGACCTGCCCCGCCATCGGGCCCACGCCGTCGGTTTCCCGGAAGGTGCCATTGCCGTCGATGCGCAGGACCAGGCAGGCGATCTTGGACGTGCCGATGTCCAGGATGCCGATCACGCCCCGCTGCAGGGCCGCCCGGCGGATGTTACGCATCGCACGTTGCGTCTGATACAGGTCCACCATTCCTCAGCCCTCCGTCTTCTTGTCATCGGGCAGCACGCTGCCATCGGGTCCCAGCAGCGGCAGGCCGCGTGCGGTGCGTATCGTGTTGCGCGCGTCGATCCCCAACCGCAGGACGGGCCGCGTCGGGTCGCGCAGATCGACGATGGTGATGTCGCGGCCCAGCATGTCCTCGGCCCGGTCCATCGCGATCGCCGCCTCCAGCGCGATCACCGCGCCGGTCTCGGGCAGCAGGATGCGCTGGCCGTGATCCAGTACCAGGTCCCACCGCCGTTCGCCGCGCCGCACAAGGCCACGCACGCGGGGCAGGATCGGACCCGCGGCATCGAACAGGGCCAGCGCCTCGGTCGTGGCCAGGTCCGCCCCCTCTCCGGTGATCAGCGGCAGGTCGGCGCGCACCTCGCGCGAGGTCAGGCTGGCCACGCGATGACCGCCGGCGTCCAGCATGTCGATCCCGCGTGCGTGGCGCCACAGGATCGCGGGTTCGCGTTCCTTGACCACCGCCGACAGGATGCCGCCCGGCTTGATGCGCAGGTCGATGGATTCGACCGCGTCCAGCTGCAGCACCTGCAGGCGCAGCGCCGCCAGGTCGATATCGAAGCTGGAGGCCGGCAGATCCACCGGCAGCATCGCGCGCAGCGCGCGGTCCACCACCGGGGTCGCCCCCTCGATCGTCATGATGCGGACCTGGAATTCGTCGCGGCTCTGGACCTTGGTCACCACGCTGGCGACGGTGTCGTTCAGCGCGGCGCGACGGTCCTCGTCGGCCAGCCACAGCCCCCCGATCATCGCGATGGCAAAGGCCGGAAGGCCCACGCGCAACACCCGGCGGTACAGCGGCGTCAGCCACATCCGCTCCAGGCGGTACTTCAGGCGCGACGGCGCGGGGTCGCGGCGCTGCCGCGCGGCGGGCGGGGTGATCTGCTTTCCGGGACGGTGATCGATCACGACCGGCACAGCGCGTCCTCCACCATCCAGCGCATCAGCGCGGGAAAGTCGATGCCGGCATGGGCCGCCTGTTCGGGGGCAAGGCTGGTCGGCGTCATGCCGGGCTGGGTGTTCAGCTCCAGGATGATCAGCCCGTCCACGCCGCGCGTCTCGTCCCACCGGAAATCGGTGCGCGTCAGGCCGGTGCAGCCAAGCGCCTTGTGCGCGCGCACGGCCATCTCCAGGCAGGCGGCGCGGATGTCGTCGGGAATGTCCGCGGGGATCACGTGGCGCGACCCGCCGACGGTGTATTTCGCGGCGTAATCGTACCAGCCGCTGGTCAGAATCTCGGTCACGTCCAGCGCGCGGTCGCCCATGACCGTGGTCGTCAGCTCCCGCCCGGGGGCATAGGTCTCGACCATCACGCGGTCGGGCATGTCGGCGGACAGCGCGGGCGGCTGGTTGGCGCCGTCATGGACGATATAGACGCCGACGGACGATCCCTCGTCATTGGGCTTGACCACATAGGGGGGCGGAATGACATGGCGCAGGCGCACCTCGGCGGCATCGGCGGTGACGCTCTCGACCACGGGCAGGCCGGCGGCGCGGAACGCCTGCTTGGCGCGCGTCTTGTCCATCGCCAGCGCCGAGGCCAGCACGCCCGAATGGGTATAGGGAAGGTCCAGCCAGTCCAGCAGGCCCTGGACGCAGCCATCCTCTCCCCACCGGCCATGCAGGGCGTTGAAGACGACGTCGGGTGCGGCATCGGCCAGACGCCGGACGATCTCGTCCCCGCGCGCGGCGCCAAGATCGATCTCGGTTACCTGATATCCCGCCACCCGCAGCGCATCTGCGCATTCGCGTCCCGACGACAACGACACCTGGCGTTCAGCCGAGGGTCCGCCCATCAGAACAGCGACCGAGTGGGCTGTCCTGCTCGACCTGCCCGCCACTTTTCGCCTTTCGTGCCCGGTTGATCCGGGCTTGATCTGGTCCGCGCCCCCTTGAACGGAGGCGTCATGTCGCATCAGGTTACAAGCAAAGCGCGAACCGCAAAAGCTCAATTTCGGCTGTCTGCGCAGAATGTTGCGCAGCGCGCGTCAGTCCGTGTCGGGACCGGGGTCGCCGATGCGGATGACCTCCCATTGCAGGTCGTGGCCGCTCTCCTCCAGCACGCGGCGCCGGACCAGTTCGCCCAGGGCCTCCAGCTCGGCTGCGGTCGCGCCGCCGGTGTTCAAAAGGAAATTCGGATGCTTTTCCGACATCTGCGCGCCGCCCCAGCTGTGCCCGCGCAGCCCCGCCCGGTCGATCAGCGACCATGCCTTCAGGTCATGCACGTCATCCGCCTGCCCGGTCGAGCTGAACCCCGCCGGGTTGCGAAATGTCGAACCGGCGCTGCGTTCGCGGGTGGGCTGGCTTTCGTCGCGCCGTGCCAGCTGATCGGCCATCTTGGCGTGCAGCCGGTCGGGGTCGCCCGGCGCGGCACGCAGCCGGGCACTGGTGATCACCCAATCGGCCGGCAGATGCGTCTCGCGATAGCCGAAACGCAGATCGGCGGGCGTCAGGGTGACGCGTGCGCCCTGCCGCGTGACGGCCTGAGCGTCGATCAGGTGGTCGCCCACATAGCTGCCATAGCAGCCCGCGTTCATCCGCACCGCGCCCCCGATGCTGCCCGGTATCGTGCGCAGGAAAGTCAGGTCCAGCCCCGCCTCCGCCGCCCGCCGCGCGACCTGCGCGTCCAGCGCCGCGGCACCCGCGGTGACGGTGTCGCCGTCGATCTCGACGCTGTTGAAGGCGCGGCCAAGGCGGATGACCACGCCGCGGATGCCGCCGTCGCGCACGATCAGATTGCTGCCCACGCCCATCGGAAACACCGGGACACCGGGGTCCAGCGCGGCAAGGAAATCGGCCAGGTCATCCTCGTCCGCGGGCTGGAACAGCCAGTCGGCGGGGCCGCCGACGCGCAGCCAGGTCAGGCCGTCAAGGGTTCTGTCGGGGATCAGGCTGCCGCGGGGGGTGGGAAGGTCGATGCTCATGGCCTTGGGTGGTAGCCAGCGGCGCCCCATCCGTCAACCGCGGGACTAGAGGACCAGCGTCGCCGCGGCGGCCAGACCCGCGACCAGCATCGACGCCAGCGTCAGGACGATCTGGGGGCTGCGCCACGCCAGGCGGTGGCCGCGGATCCGCGCCAGTGCCAGCCCGGTCACCATGCCCAGCAGTGCGGGCAGGACGGTAAAGCTTTGCGCGACGACGGCCGCCAGGTCGTGAAAGCCCCCCTGCCCCTGCGCCGCCCGAAACAGCTGCAGCGCGATCGCCGCCAGCAGTGCCGCCAGGACCAGCAGCGGCCAGCGCAGCTGCAGCCGCGCGCTGCCCCAGGCGATGACGCCCGCGCCCGACAGGCACAGGCCCGCGATAATCCAGGGGTTCATCGCTGTCCTTCGGCGGTGTTCATGGGCGCGGGCGTGGGCAGCCGCGCCGCGCGGCGCCGCGCGGTCGGACGGCCCAGCAGCATCAGCAGACCCAATCCAAAGCCCAGAACGCCCAGACCCGGTCCCCATTCCAGCGTCAGCCAGCCCAGAACCGGGACGCCTGCCAGCACCAGGACCCAACTGGCGCGTCGCTGCCAGCGGCGGTGCAGGCGCGGGGTCAGGCAGGCCAGCGTCAGCCAGACCGCCGCCCCCGCCAAAGCCAGCAGCGGCAGGATCGCAAGATCGGGCGTGGCCGTCACGCGGCCTGGCCCTGCAACCGCGCGGGCAGCCCGTTGGCCCAGGTCGAGATCGTGCCCGCCCCCAGGCAGACCACGATGTCACCGGGCCGCGCCTGTTCGCGGACCAGTCGCTCCAGGTCGTCCTCGGACAGGATGGCGCGGGCGTGGCGGTGGCCGTGGGCGATCAGCCCCGCCACCAGGTCGTCGCGCGAGGCGCCGGGAATGGGCTCCTCTCCGGCGGAATAGACGTCGGCGATGGCGACCACGTCGGCCTCGTTGAAGCAGGTGCAGAAATCCTCGAACAGGTTCGACAGGCGCGAATAGCGGTGCGGCTGGTGGACCGCGATCACGCGGCCGGTGCTGGCCTGGCGCGCGGCCTTGAGGACGGCGGCGATCTCCACCGGGTGGTGGCCGTAATCGTCGATGATGGTCACGCCGTTGATCTCTCCGACGCGGGTAAAGCGGCGACCGACCCCGCCGAATTTCGCCAGCGCGGTGCGGATCTCGGATTTCTTGATGCCCAGGTGGCGTGCGACGGCCACGGCCGCCAGGCAGTTCGAGACGTTGTGATCGCCCGGCATGGGCAGGGTGCAGCCCTCGATCATCGGGATCGGACCGTCGGTCGCCTCGCCCTGCAGCGCGATGTCGAAATGCGCGATGCCCTTGTCATAGGTCAGGTTCATCGCCCGCACGTCGGCCTGCGCGTTGAAGCCGAAGGTCACCACGCGGCGATCGGTCAACCGACCCACCAGCGCCTGCACCTCGGGATGGTCGGTGCAGCAGACGGCCAGGCCGTAGAACGGCACCGAGGACGCGAAGTTGGTGAAGGCCTGGCGCAGCGCATCGAAGCTGCCCCAATGCTCCATGTGTTCGGGGTCGATGTTCGTGACGATCGCGATGTCGGCGGGAAGTCGGTTGAAGCTGCCGTCGGATTCGTCGGCCTCGACCACCATCCACTCGCCCGCACCGGCCCGCGCGTTCGAGCCATAGGCGTGGATCACGCCGCCGTTGATGACCGTGGGGTCCAGCCCGCCCGCATCCAGCAAGGTCGCGACCATCGTGGTGGTCGTCGTCTTGCCATGCGTGCCGGCGATGGCGATGTTGGATTTCAGCCGCATCAGTTCGGCCAGCATCTCGGCCCGGCGCACGATGGGCAGGCCGCGCAGGCGCGCCTCCTCCAGCTCGGGGTTGCCCTTCTTGATCGCGGTCGAGATGACGATGACGCCTGCGCCCGCGACGTTCTCGGCGCGCTGGCCCTCGAAGACGGTGGCGCCCAGGGTCTCCAGCCGGTCGGTGATCTTGGATTTCTTGGAATCGCTGCCCTGGACGCGATAGCCCAGGGTCAGCAGCACCTCGGCGATGCCCGACATGCCGATGCCGCCGATGCCCACGAAATGGATGGGGCCCAGCTCTCCGGGCAGTTTTGTCGCTGCGTTCATCGCGTGATCTCCTCGACGAGGTCGTACAGGCGGCGCGCCGCGTCGGGGCGCGCCAGGGTCAGGGCCGCCTGCGCCATGGCCGTGGCCTGGGCGGGGTCCGTCAGGATCGCGCGGATGTCGCGCGTGAGGCTGTCCGCGTCAAGCACGGATTCGGGATGGACATGCGCCGCGCCCGCATCGGCCAGCGCCTGCGCATTCGCGGTCTGGTGATCGCCGGTGGCGGCGGCGAAGGGGATCAGGATCGCCGGGCGGCCGATCACGGTGATGTCGGCCAGCGACGATGCGCCCGACCGGCTGATCACCAGATGCGCGGCCGCGATGCGGTCCGGGACGTCGGTGAAGAAGGGCTGAACCTCGGCCGCGATGCCGGCTGCGGCATAGGCGGCCGTGACCTGATCGGCATCCTCGGGGCGGGCCTGGTGGCTGACCTGCAGACGGGTGCGCAGGTCCGCAGGCAGGGCGGCGATGGCGGCGGGCACGACCTGCGACAGGACGCGCGCCCCCTGGCTGCCGCCGATGACGAGCAGGTTCAGCGCCCCCTCGCCCGGCGCGACATAGGGGCTGGCGGCCCGGTCCAGGACCGCGCCTCGGACCGGGTTGCCAACGTGCTGGCCCGAAATGCCCTGCGGCAGGATCGTGGGCCAGGTGCCGCAGGCCACGCGGTGCACGCGCGCCGCGAACATCCGGTTCACCCGACCCATGACGCCGTTCTGTTCGTGGATCATCCGCGGCAGGCCCATCAGATGCGCCGCCGACAGCGCCGGGATGGTCGGATAGCCGCCGAACCCGATCACGACCGACGGGCGGTCGCGCCGGAAGGCCCGGCGGGCGGCCAGCACCCCGGCTGCGATCTTGAACGGTGCCGCCAGCTTGCCCGACAGCCCGCCGCGCGCGGTGGTCGCGGATTTCACGACCTGGCGCTCGACCGCGTCGGGGAAGCCGCCGGCATAGCGCGCACCGCGGTCATCTGTAGACAGCTTGACGCGCCAGCCCTGCGCCAGCAGCAGCTCGGCCAGGGCCTGGGCCGGAAACATGTGGCCGCCGGTGCCTCCGGCGGCGATCAGGGCAAGGGGGGCGGCCATCAGCGGGACCGGCGCAGGATTTCGGCGAACTCGCCCTGCGGACGGGTGCGGGTCAGCGCCAGCAGCATCCCAAGCGCGATGCCGGACGCGATCATGGACGAGCCGCCATAGCTGACGAAGGGCAACGTCATGCCCTTGGCGGGCAGCAGACGCACCGCGACGCCCATGTTGATCAGCGCCTGCACGCCGAAGGCGCAGGCCAGGCCCGTGCCGGCGATGCGGGCGAAAGGATCGCGTTCCCGCACCAGCCGCAGCAGCGAGCGCATGACGATGGTCATGTAGAGCAGGATGATCGCCAGGACCATGATGAAGCCGTATTCCTCGGCCGCGACAGCGATGATGAAGTCGGTATGTGCATCGGGCAGCGACCATTTCACCGTCCCCTCGCCCACGCCGACGCCGAAGAAGCGGCCTTCCTGGATGGCATTCGTGGCAAAGTAGATCTGGGTGTTCGCGTCGATTTCCGATGACAGGAAGCTGTTGATCCGGCGGGCAAAGTGTTCGGACGCGTTATAGGCGAACAGACCGCCCATCCCGGCCAGTCCCGCGACGCAGACGATCAGGATGACCGGCGACCCGGCGACGAAATACATCACCAGCCACGAGAACAGCACCAGCGAGGCCTGGCCGAAGTCGGGCTGCAGGGCCAGCAGGATGACGATCGTCATCGCAGCGCCGAAGGAATAGATCCGCCCCGGAGGGCCGCCCGGTTCCTGCGCCGAGGCCATGAACCACGCGCAGAGCGCCACGAAGCCCGGCTTGAGGAATTCCGACGGCTGCACCGACACGAAGCCGAGCGACAGCCACCGCGTCGCGCCCTTTCCGAAGTCCGTGCCGATGATCGGCAGGGCCAGGATCAGCATGAAGGACACGGCAAAACCCAGGACGCCGATGCGGCGGATCTGGCGGGGGGTCAGCATCGAGATGACCAGCATCACGAACAGACCCATTCCCCCGAACACCATCTGTCGCTGGACATAGTAGAACCGCGGCAGGTTGTTCTTTTCTGCCAGGGGCACCGATGCGGCCAGCCCCAGCAGAAGACCGATGGCGAACAGGCCAAGGACGCAGGTCAACGACCATTTGTCCAGGGTTCGCCACCAGCGTGGAAGAATCGGGTCGCCCGCCCGAACGGGCGTCGTGCCGAAGACCATCTCGGTCATGGGAATACCGCCGTCACTGCCTCTGTCCTGTCCGGTTTGCCCGGATCTGGGCACAAGGATAGCGCGATTGTCGCAGGCGCGCTACCACAGATTGTCCGCGGGGCGGGGCGCGCGCCGCAACGTGATCGCGCAACGGGGCCGGAGCCCGCAAGCGGCCTCCGGCGCGCTGCCGCCCGGCCCCGTGCCGGCTGCGCCGGCTGTGCGGTTCAGCCCAGGGTGGCCAGGGCGGGGAACGTCTCCAGCAGCCAGAAGCTGAAGGCCGAGAAGGCGCCGGTCAGCAGCATGACACCCACGACGACCAGAAGCGCGCCCATGACGCGTTCGATGGTCTTGAGGTACGGCTTGACGCGGTTCATCAGGCCGATGGCCCGGTTGATGAAGATCGCCGCCAGCAGGAACGGGATCCCCAGCCCAAGGGCATAGACCGCCAGCAGTGCGGTTCCGCGGGACAGTTCGCCCCCGGTGGCCGCCAGCGACAGGATCATGCCCAGTTGCGGGCCGATGCAGGGCGTCCAGCCAAAGGCGAAGGCCAGCCCCAGCACATAGGCGCCCAACGCGCCGCCGCCCTGCTGGCCCGATTGCAGCCGGGCCTCGTGGTCCAGAAGGGGGATGCGGATGACGTGCAGGAAATGCAGGCCCATCACCACCACCATGACACCGGCGACGCGGGCCAGGATGTCCTGATATTGCAGAAAGGCGCGCCCGAAGGCCGACGCGGCAAAGCCCATCACCAGAAAGACCGTCGACAGGCCCAGCACGAAGAACAGCGCGGGCACGACGGCGCTGCGTTCGCGGGTCTTCAGCCCGTTCACCCCCACCCCGGTCATGTAGGCTAGATAGGGCGGCACGATCGGCAGCACGCAGGGCGACAGGAAGGACAGGACACCCGCCAGCAACGCCACGAAGGCGGCAGGCAGGAAGGCGGCGGTGGCGAGTTCGATTCCCAACATCGCGACACCTTAGCGGGTGGGGATGCAAAGGACAGGGGCCATGGCGTCACGGATGCGTGGGCCGGATGGCAAAAGGGGCGCGGTGTTGCCACCGCGCCCCTGGTTCAGCGAACCTTACCGGCCCGACCACCATCCGCGCCGCTTGGAGGGCGCGGCCTCGGCGACGGGTTCGGGCTGGGCCTCGGCCTCGGCCCGCGGTTCGGGCTGCGCGGGTGCCGCATCGACCGGGGCCGCGGCAGTCTCGACCAGTGCCTTGGCTACCGCTTCGGCGGCGACGGGGGCGGCGTTCAGGCCGGGCAGCGCATCGGCGCGGGCATCCTGGCTGTCCTGCAGATCCACGACCTCGGCCAGGGGCTGCGCATCGACCGGCTTTCTGGACCGCGACCGGCCGCGCGAACGCGTCCGGGTGCGACCGGCAGGAGCCTCCTCCTCGGCCTGGGGCGCATCGGCCTCGGGCTGATCATCGGCAGCAGCGGCAACCGGTTCGGCGGCGGCGGGGGCTGCCACGTCCTCGTCGGACTGGTCCTCGCCATCGTCGTCCTGATCATCATCGGCGCGCAGATCCTCGCCCTCGGGACGCTCGCCCGATTTCCGACGACGACGACGACGGCGGCGACGCGACCGACCCTCGCCATCCGCATCCGCATCGGCGGGACGCTCGGCCCGCGGCTCGGCAGCGGGTTCGGACGCCTCGACGACCTCGGCCACCGGCTCCTCCTGCGGCTCGCCGACGTCCAGGTCCTCCTCCTCGTCGATGCTGGCCATCAGGTCGGCATTGACGCCCAGAGGAACGTGGCTGGGCTCGGGCAGCACGCGGGTCGCCGTCTTGAACTTCTCGATCGCGAAGTCCGGGGACACCAGTGCCGGGTCCGCCTCGACGCGCACGGACAGGCCGTAACGTGCCTCGATGCCCGCGACATGCTCGCGCTTGGCGTTCATCAGGAAGTTGGCGACGGCGACGGGCGCCTTGACCAGAACCTCGCGCGAACGCTTGCGGGTGCCCTCGTCCTCGATCGCGCGCAGGATGGTCAGCGCCAGGCTGTCATCGCTGCGGATCAGGCCGGTGCCGTGGCAATGCGCACAGGGCTGCGTGGTCGATTCCAGCATGCCGGGGCGCAGGCGCTGGCGCGACATCTCCATCAGGCCGAACCCAGAGATGCGGCCGATCTGGATGCGGGCGCGATCGGATTTCAGCTTGTCCTTGATGCGCTTTTCCACGGCGGCGTTGTTGCGACGCTCGTCCATGTCGATGAAGTCGATGACGATCAGCCCGGCCAGGTCGCGCAGGCGCAGCTGGCGGGCGACCTCGTCGGCAGCCTCCAGGTTGGTCTTGAGCGCGGTCTCCTCGATCGAGCCCTCCTTGGTGGCCCGTCCCGAGTTCACGTCGATGGCGACCAGCGCCTCGGTGATGCCGATGACGATGTAGCCGCCCGACTTCAGCTGCACGACCGGGTTGAACATGCCCGCCAGATAGCTTTCGACCTGGAAGCGCGCGAACAGCGGCATCTGGTCCTGGTAATGCTTCACGCTGTCGGCATGCGTCGGCATGATCATCTGCATGAAGTCGCGGGCCTGCTGATAGCCGCGCTCGCCCTCCACCAGCACCTCGTCGATGTCCTTGGAATACAGATCGCGGATGTTGCGCTTGATCAGGTCGCCTTCCTCATAGATGGCGGCCGGCGCGATCGACTTGAAGGTCAGGTCACGGATCTGCTCCCACAGGCGCAGCAGGTATTCGTAGTCGCGGCGGATCTCCATCCGGGTGCGCTCGCTGCCCGCGGTGCGGATGATCAGGCCGGCGCCCTTGGGCACATCAAGTTCGCCCGCGATGTCCTTGAGTTTCTTGCGATCCGCGGCATTGGTGATCTTGCGGCTGATGCCACCGCCGCGTGCGGTGTTGGGCATCAGGACGCAGTAGCGGCCGGGCAGCGACAGATAGGTGGTCAGCGCGGCACCCTTGTTGCCACGCTCCTCCTTGACGACCTGCACCAGCATGATCTGGCGGACCTTGACGACCTCTTGGATCTTGTAGCGGCGCGCACGCGGCTTTCGGGGCGCGCGGACCTCCTCGGTCACGTCCTCGTCGGCGACCGATTCGATCTCGTCGTCCTTGTCGGTCGCGTCTTGGCCCGCGTCGTCGGTCGTCGTTTCGTCCGAGGCATCGACCGCCTCGGCGCGGGGCTTGCGGCGCGAACGGCCACGCTCCTCCTCGGCCTCCTGGGCCTCGGCATCGGCGCGTTCCTCGGCCTTCAGCGCCTCGCGGTCGGCCGCGGGGATCTGGTAATAGTCCGGATGGATCTCCGCAAAGGCCAGGAAGCCGTGGCGGTTCCCGCCGTAATCCACGAAGGCCGCCTGCAGCGAGGGCTCGACCCGCGTGATCTTGGCCAGGTAGATGTTCCCGGCGATCTGGCGCCGGTTGGCCGTCTCGAAATCAAATTCCTCGACTTTGGTTCCATCGACCACGACCACCCGAGTTTCCTCGGCATGGGTGGCGTCGATCAGCATTTTCATTGCCATTGTTATGTCTTTCGCGCAGCCGAAGACCGGGCGGCGCCATCGGCATCCCCCGGTTCGGTCTGCGGTGTGATGAGGACACGGGCGCGTCACCGTCGAAGACGTCCGGTCGGACGGGGCATCCTGCCCGCCCGTCCCGAAGTCTGCCGTCCAAAGCGCGCGTCATCGCGTCTGTTCCCTAGGATGGCCCGATGCCGCAAGGCGGGGCCGCTGTTCATCTGACCTCCTGCGCCGCCCCGCAATGCGGTGGCGCGACGGAGGCTTGGTTTTCCGCGGGACACATGGCTGCCCGGTATCGGGATCAGAGGTGCCGCGCTGCGAAACTTTCGGCGCGTGGCAACCCCCGGTTGCGGGCAGCCCTGCGCATGGGGCCAACATAGCGGTGGAACCCATCAAAATTCAATGCCGAAAACGATCCGGGCCCGGCATGGGCGAATTTGCGGCAGCCGCGCAACGTCACGCAGCATTAACAGATTTTTCACGCGCCCGTCGCAGCCTGTCCCTAGTCCGGGATCGACCGGGAACGGAGGCCGCGATGCCCGTGATGCGGATGGATGCCGACCAGCCTGTGCCCCCTGCCCTGCGGGACGCCGCGCGCCGCCTGCCCGCGGGGGCGCCGGTCCTGGTGATGCTGCACGGCTATCGCTATTCCCCGGCCCATCCGGCGCATGACCCGCATCGCCACATCCTGTCGCCCCAGGCCGGTTCCGGCGGCATCTCGTGGCCGCAGCAGCTGGGCTTTCAGGGCGATCCGTCCGAAGGCCTGGCCCTGGCCTGCGGGTGGGAGGCGCGGGGCAGACTGCGCCACGCCTATGACCGCGCCGCCGGGGCCGGGGCGGGCCTGGGCGCAATGATCGACGATCTGGCGACGCTTGCAGGGCGGCCCGTCGGGCTGATCGGGCATTCGCTTGGCGGCCGCGTGGCGCTGCAGGCGCTGGCCCATGCCGCTCCCGGCAGCATCGGCCGGGTCGTCCTGCTGAACGCCGCCGAATTCCAGGACGCCGCCCAATCGGCGCTGGACAGTCCGGCGGGCCGCATGGCCGAGGTGCTGAACGTCACCGCCCGCGAGAACGACCTGTTCGATTTCGCGCTGGAGCAGCTGCTGTCGCGCGGGCGCAGGCGGGCGCTTGGCGCAGGACTGGCGCAGGCCCGCGCCAACTGGGTCGACCTGCAGATCGACGATGCCGCCACCCTCGAGGCGCTGGAGACCTTGGGCTTTCCCACCGCCCGCGGAGCCCGACTGATGTCGCATTGGACGCCCTATCGGCGCCAGGGACTGTTCGCCTTCTACCGTGCGGCGCTGTGCCACCCCTGGGCCCTGCCCTTGGGCCTGCTGCGCCATCACCTGCCGCTGCGGCCACAGCCGCGCTGGTCGCGGCTGCGGGCGGGGCCGGTGTCCCTGGGCGGAATGCGGGCCTAGGGCTGGGCGTCGTCCTTGGCGGGCAAGGCGTGATCGCGATAGAGTTTCGCATTGCCCAGCAGGAACGCGAACAGCAGCACCGGCAGGCCGAAGGTCTTGAACCAGACCCAGGTGCTGTCCGACAGGTTGCGCCAGACCAGTTCGTTCGCGATGGCCAGCGCCACGAAGAACAGCGCCATGCGCAGCGTCAGCTTGCGCCAGCCTTCCGCGTCCATCGGCAACGCCTCGGACAGGACGGCGCCCAGCCAGTTGCGGCGCAGCATCAGGCCGACGCCCAGGATGGCCGCGAACAGCAGATAGATGATCGTGGGCTTCAGCTTAAAGAAGCGCGGATCGTTCAGCCAGACCGACAGCCCGCCAAAGACGATGACCAACACCAGCGTGGCCACCTGCATCGGTGCCAGCTTGCCGGTGATGCGCCACTGGATCGCGGTCGTCAGCATCAGCGCGGGAATGAAGGCCAGCGTAGCCAGGATGAACCCGCCATAGCTTTCTCCCGCAATGGTCACGGTGTCGTTGCGATACAGCATGAACACCGCAAAGAACAGGATCAGGGGGCCGAACTCCAGCGCCGGCTTGACCCAGGGTTTCGTGTTTTCCATCCCGACTGCCTTCCTGTGGCCGCCCGTCAGGCGGCGAATTCCACGATGACCGCGCCAAGCGCGATCAGCGCCATCAGCGCGACGCGCCGCGGCCCCACCTTTTCGCCTAGGATGACCCAGCCCACAAGGGCGGCGAACACGGTCGAGGTCTCTCTCAGCACGGCGGCGCGACCCACGTCGTCGATGCGCGTGGCCAGCATCACCGACCCGAAGCTGGCGAATGCCACCACGGCGCCGATCATGCCGCGCGCGGCCAACGGTGCGACCTCGGCCCGCGGCAGGGCGGCCAGCCGGCGCCAGCTCAGCAGCGGCATGAACAGGCCGTCCAGCACGAAGAACCATGCCAGAAACGTGAACGGGTTCGCCGCCAGCCGGATGCCCCAGGCGTCATAGGTCGTATAAGCCGCGACCGTCACGCCGGTGATCAGCGCCCAGGCAAGCGCCGGGACCAGCGTGTCGCGACCGACCTTCAGCTTGCGCAGGCTATTCAGCGCCAGCCCGAAGATGCCGCCGACCAGCAGGCCCAGCCCCACCCACTGCACCGCGTTGAAGCGTTCGTCGAAGACGATCATCGCGACCAGCACGACGACCAGCGGTGCGGAACCGCGCACCACGGGATAGACCACCGTGAAGGCCCCCCGCTGATAGGTCTTGGCCTGCGCGATCTTGTAGGCGATATGGATGCCCATCGCGCCCGCCAGCACCGGCCACAGGTGCGGATCGGGCCACGGCACCAGGAACAGCGCCACCGGCAGGGCCAGCACCAGATAGGACAGGTCGATCGCGGCGCGGCTGATCCAGGGATCGTGCCGCCCCTTCTGCAGCGCGCCGAAGACCGCGTGCAGGAAGGCCGCCGTGATCGCCAGGATGGACGCAAGCCGCGCCCCCTGTTCGGTCCCGGCGATCTGGATGATGAAATCGCCCATCCCGCCTGATGGCCCCGATTTGCAGGATGTGCAAGACGCGACGGGTCAGTCCAGCCGAATCGCCGCCACGATCGGTCCCGGCAGGGCACGCTTGCCCATCATCTGCTGGACCAGCAGGGCGTGGCGCGTGTCGTCGGGAAAGGATGCATCGCCGACCAGGTCCGCGCGCACCGTCAGGCGCAGGGGCTGCAGCCCGTCCCACCGCGTCAGATGCTGCATCCCCAGGACCACATTGGTATAGATGACGGTCTTGCCGCGGTTCTCTCCGGCGGTCATGTCGACGGGGCGTTCGGGGGCATAGCGCACCAGCAGCACGTCGACCTTGCCGCCCAGATCGGACAGGGGCTGCAGCTCGATCGTCTCTCCGGCGTCGGTGCGCTCTCGCTGGATGGTGACCTCGGCGGGGGCAAAGCGGTGGGCGTCGATCAGGCCCATCAGCTGCGCGGGCCCCGGCGCGACCGCGGTGTCCTGCCCGTCCACGATCATCTGCGGCGTATAGACGGACCGTTCGCCCACCGCATGGGCATAGGCGCTTTGGCGTTCGGTGAATTCGGGCCGGGCAAAGCTGTCGGCCCAGCCCAGATAGTCCCAGTAGTCGACATGGAAGGACAGCGGCAGCACGTCGTGCTGTCCCGCCAGCATGGTCAGCATCGCATCGGCCGGCGGACAGGACGAACAGCCCTGAGAGGTGAACAGCTCGACCACGACCGGCAGGTTGGCCGAGGGCAGGTCCGCCGTCACCGGCGGCGCGGCCTCGGCCGGGACGAAACCGTTCACGCCGCCCGATTCCGTCAACGACATCGTCGAGGGGCTCTGCCGGCCCGGATCGTCGGGCGCCAGGATCAGCGGCGCCTCCGGGCGGTTCATCTGGCTGGGCGCGGGGCTTGGCGCGCTGCGCTGCGTGATGTCAGCATGGCCGCCATCCTGCGCCAGCGCCGGCGCCGCGGCCAGCATCGCCACCAGCATCATGACCCCGCCCATCCCGCGGCAGGGCCGCAACGCAGATCGGGGCCACAGGGCCATAAGATGTTTCCCGTCATGTTTCACATCCAGCGTGTTAACGGGTGGCGCGGTGAAACACCAAATCAAGGCTTCGTCAGCGCGTGCGACGGACCGATGAGTGCCTCTTGAGCAACAGCGCGAAAGATGGTATGCAATCGCATACAATTCGCGACGCAACCCTTGCGCGATGCCCCCCGATGGGGCAAAGCAAGGCACACGCCGGACCCATCCATTCTTGCAGACAGGGAGGCCTTGATGCCCATCCAGACCGGAACCGACACCGCCAAGACGCGCCGCACGCTGAGCGCGGGCGCGCAGAGCGTCGACTATTACTCGATCGCCGCCGCCACCGAGGCGGGGCTTGGCGACTTTTCGAAACTGCCGGCCGCGCTGAAGGTCGTGCTGGAGAACATGCTGCGCTTCGAGGATGACGGCCGCACCGTGTCCGTCGACGACGTCAAGGCATTCGCGCAATGGGCCACCGACGGCGGCAAGTCCAACCGCGAGATCGCCTATCGCCCGGCCCGCGTGCTGATGCAGGACTTCACCGGCGTTCCGGCGGTGGTCGACCTGGCCGCGATGCGCGACGGCATCAAGGCGCTTGGCGGCGACCCGCAGCAGATCAACCCGCTGAACCCGGTCGACCTGGTCATCGACCACTCGGTCATGATCGACGAATTCGGCACCCCCCGCGCCTTCCAGCGCAACGTCGAACTGGAATACGAGCGCAACATGGAGCGTTACACGTTCCTGAAATGGGGCCAGAAGGCGTTCAACAACTTCCGCGTGGTCCCGCCCGGCACCGGCATCTGCCACCAGGTGAACCTGGAATACCTGGCCCAGACCGTCTGGACCGACACGGACCAGAACGGCAAGACCGTCGCCTATCCCGACACGCTGGTCGGCACCGACAGCCACACCACCATGGTCAACGGCCTGGCCGTCCTGGGCTGGGGCGTGGGCGGGATCGAGGCCGAGGCCGCGATGCTGGGCCAGCCGATCTCGATGCTGATCCCCGAGGTCGTGGGCTTCAAGGTCACCGGCGCGCTGCGCGAGGGCGTCACCGCCACCGACCTGGTGCTGAAGGTCACCCAGATGCTGCGCGCCCACGGCGTCGTCGGCAAGTTCGTCGAGTTCTACGGCGAGGGGCTGGACCACATGCCGCTGGCCGACCGTGCGACCATCGCCAACATGGCCCCCGAATACGGCGCCACCTGCGGCTTCTTCCCGATCGACGACGAGACGCTGCGTTATCTGCGCCAGACCGGTCGCGAGGAGGACCGCATCGCCCTGGTCGAGGCCTATGCCAAGGAGAACGGCTTCTGGCGCACGGCGGACTATGCGCCCGTCTACTCCTCTACGCTGGAGCTGGACCAGAGCACGGTCGTCCCGGCGATCTCGGGGCCCAAGCGCCCGCAGGACCACGTCCCCCTGACCGAGGCCGCGACCGCCTTCGGCGAATACATCCGCGGCATCCGCCCGGCACCGTCCGTTCCGGCCGAGGAGAAGGCCGAGATGACCGAGGAAGCCGGATCCCCCGATCCCGCGCCCGAGGAAATCCCCGGCGGCAGCCACGGCCACCTGAACAGCGGTGCCGTCGAGGGCGAGGACTATACCCTGCGTGACGGTTCGGTCGTTATCGCGTCGATCACCTCCTGCACCAACACGTCGAACCCCTATGTGCTGATGGCCGCGGGCCTGGTCGCCCGCAAGGCGCGCGCCCTGGGCCTGACCCGCAAGCCCTGGGTCAAGACCTCGCTGGCACCCGGCTCGCAGGTGGTCGAGGAATACCTCAAGGCCGCGAACCTGCAAGAAGACCTGGACGCCCTGGGCTTCAACCTGGTGGGCTTCGGCTGCACCACCTGCATCGGCAACTCGGGCCCGCTGCAGCCCGAGATCTCGAAGGCCGTGAACGACAACGACCTGGTCGCCGTGTCGGTCCTGTCGGGCAACCGCAACTTCGAAGGGCGCATCAGCCCGGACGTCCGTGCGAACTATCTGGCCAGCCCCCCGCTGGTCGTGGCCTATGCCATCGCGGGCGACATGAACATCGACGTGACCAAGGACCCGCTGGCGCACACGCCCGACGGCAAGCCGGTCTATCTGAAGGACATCTGGCCCACCTCCAAGGAGGTCGCGGATCTGGTCGACACCATCGTCACCCGCGAGATGTTCCAGGCGAAATACGCCGACGTCTTCAAGGGCGACGAGCGCTGGCAGGGCGTCGAGATCACCGACAGCGAGACCTATGACTGGCCGGCCTCGTCGACCTACATCCAGAACCCGCCCTATTTCCAGGGCATGTCCAAGGATGCGGGCACGATCAGCGACGTCAAGGGCGCCCGCGTCCTGGCGCTGCTGGGCGACATGATCACGACCGACCACATCAGCCCCGCAGGTTCGTTCAAGCCCACCACCCCGGCGGGCAAGTACCTGACGGAGCGCCAGGTCTCGCCGCGCGATTTCAACAGCTACGGCTCGCGTCGCGGCAACCACGAGATCATGATGCGCGGCACCTTCGCCAACATCCGCATCCGCAACGAGATGCTGGACGGGGTCGAGGGCGGCTACTCCAAGGACGCGTCGGGCAACCAGGCCGCGATCTATGACGCCGCGATGTCCTATGTCGAACAGGACACCCCGCTGGTGATCTTCGGCGGCAAGGAATACGGCGCGGGTTCGTCGCGTGACTGGGCGGCCAAGGGCACCAACCTGCTGGGCGTCAAGGCCGTGGTCGCGGAATCCTTCGAGCGGATCCACCGGTCGAATCTGGTCGGCATGGGCGTCATCCCGTTCGAGTTCACCAATGGCGACACCCGCCATTCGCTGAACCTGACCGGCGATGAGGTCGTGACGATCGAGGGGCTGGCCGGCGACTTCAAGCCGCTGTCGATGGTGCCTTGCACGATCAAGTACGCCGACGGCACCGAGAAGACGATCCAGCTGAAGGCCCGCGTCGATACCGAGGTCGAGATCGACTATCTGAAGAACGGTGGCGTGCTGCACTATGTGCTGCGCAACCTCGCCGCCGCCTGATCGGCCCGCGCTGCGAAAAGGAGACCCCCGGCACCGCGCCGGGGGTTTTTTCATGACCAGGGCCAGGATGGGCGCCGACCACGGCGGGGCGGGCATCTTTGTTGCCGAAAACCCAGCGAGGACCGACGCGGGGACAGCCCCCGCCCGGCCCGGATCAGCCGCCGATGGCGACGCCCTCGCGGCGCGGGTCGGCGCCGCCCTGCAACCCGTCGGGGGTGACCACGATCCCCTGCAGGCCCGATGTCAGCTCGGTCTCGTTCAGCGCGAACCCCATCGCGGTCAGCCCGTCGGTCAGGGCCGCGGGCAGCCCCGCCTCGACGTCCATCGGGCCGAAACGGTTCACCAGGTTCGGCCCGGCCACGGCGGCCTGGATGTCCAGGCCCCAGTCCAGATGCGCCACGATGGCCCGCGCGACATAGCCGATGATGCGGCTGCCGCCCGGCGATCCGATCACCATCACCGGGGCGTCGTCCTTCAGCACGATGGTCGGCGCCATCGACGACCGCGGCCGCTTGCCCGGCGCGATGGCGTTGGCGATGGGCCAGCCGTCCGCGTCATGCGTCTCAAAGCTGAAATCGGTCAGCTCGTTGTTCAGCAGGAACCCCGCCGCCATCACCCGCGACCCGAAACCGTTCTCGATGGTGGTGGTCATCGACAGCGCATTCCCGTCGCCATCCACGATCGAGATATGGGTGGTCGAGGGCAGTTCCAGCGCGCTGTCCTGGCCCCACAGGGCGGCATGGCTCCACCCAGGCTGGCCGGCGCTGACCTCTGGCAGGCTGTCGTCGCCCTGCAGCAGGGCTGCGCGTTCGTCCAGATAGGCCGGGTCGATCAACCCTTGGGTCGGCATCGCCACATGATCGGCATCCGCCATGAAGCGGCCCCGATCGGCGAAGGCCACGCGCGAGGCGTCGCCGATCAGGCGCCACGCTTCGGGGCTTTCGGCGCCAAGCGAAGCCAGGTCATAGCCGCCCAGCATCCCCAAGATCTGCCCCACCGTCAGCCCCCCGGAGGATGGCGGCCCCATGCCGCAGACGTCGTGATCGCGATACTCGACGCAGACCGCCGGACGCTCCACGACGCGATAGGCCGACAGGTCGGACCGGGTCAGCAGGCCGGGATTGTCCTCGGCCCCGCGGACCGCCGCGACGATCTGGTCCGCGATGGGACCGTCATAGAAGGCATCCGCACCGTCGCGGGCCAGCGCCCGCAGCGTGTCGGCATAGGCGGGGTTGGTCAGCGTCGCCCCCTGCGCGACGGGTTGACCGCCCGGAAAGAAATAGTCCGTCGTCGCCGGATAGCGGGCCAGGGCATCGCCTTCGGACGCGACCAGCGAGGCCAGCCGCGGCGACACCGTGAACCCGTTCTGGGCCAGATCGATGCCGTCCTGGAACAGCCCGGCCCAGTTGGCGCGACCCCATTTGCGGTGCGCGGTCTCCAACAGGCGCGGCGTGCCGGGGGTACCGACGGACCGACCGCCCACCACCGCCTCCATGAAGTCCAGCGGCTGACCCTCGTCATCCTGGAACAGCGTGGGGGTCACGGCCATCGGTGCGGTCTCTCGGCCGTCCAGCGTGGTCACCTCGCCCGTGGCGGCGTCGTACCAGACAAGAAACGCCCCGCCGCCCAAGCCGGAGCTTTGCGGTTCCACCAGGCCCAGCACGACCTGGACCGCGACCATCGCGTCGGCCGCGCTGCCGCCCTGTTCCAGCACGCGGGCGCCGGCCTGCACGGCCAGCGGGTGGGCGGCGCTGATCATCCAGTCGGGGGCGGTGACCGCACGACCCTCGGCCTTGGCGGCCAGCCCGTCGCGGGCGGCCTGCGTCAGATCACCAAAGCCTTCGGTCGCGATCTGCGTGCCCGACGCGGCCTCGGGCGCGATCGCGTCGGTCGCCTGCTGGGCCATGCCCCAGGTGGTGCTGCCCATCAGCAGCGCCAGTGCCAGACCTGTCCGTGTCATCTGCCGTCTCCCCTATTTGTGCGTGCCTTTGGGTCAGCATGTCGCGCAAGGGGACTGGGTGCAAGCGGCCTAGTCCTGGTCGGCCAGTGCGCGTTCCAGTTCCGGCAGGAATCGCGTCTGGTAATCGGCATCGACCAGCGGCCCGGCGAACCGGTACAGAACCGTCCCGTCGCCATCGACGATGAAGGTTTCCGGCGGCGCGGTCACGCCCCAGTCGATGGCTGCCCGTCCGCGCGGATCGGTCGCCAGCGCCGCGAAGGGGTCGCCGTCTGCGGACAGGACCTGCAGCGCGTTGGCCTCGACATCGCGCAGATCGACGCCATAGACGGGCAGCTGTTCGGACAGCGCCATCAGGGTCGGATGTTCGATCCGGCAGGGCGGGCACCAGCTTGCCCAGAAGTTCACCAGCTTGACCCCCGGCTCGCGCAGCATCGCGTCGGTCAGCTGGGTCTTGCCGGGCAGGGTCGTGGCGGGCACGGGCGGCGCCTGGCGCCCGATCATGGCCGACGGCACGCTGCCCGGATCATCGCGGTTCATGCCCCACAGGAAGGTCGCGGCCAGCGCCGCGAAGGCCAGCGGGGGCAGCAGCATCAGCGGCGCGATCCTAGCCATTGCGCTCGAACTCCTGCAGCGCGCGGCGGGCGCGGGCATTGGCCGCGACGGTGTGCCAGACCAGCCCCGCGATCAGCACGATGCTGACCCCATAGGCGGCCAGCACGGTGCCGGCATACCGTCCAAGATCGATCATGCGCGCATCTCCCTGGCTTGCAGCGCGGCCAGGCGGCGCTTGCGGATTTCGGTTCGGGTGCGGATCAGGATCAGCGCCAGCGTCAGCAGGAAGAACCCCAGCATCGACAGGTACAGCGGGTGGCGATAGACCGCGGACATCCGCTCTCCGGGGGCGACGGACAGGCTGGCGCCCTGGTGCAGGCCCTGGTTCCAGAACAGCACCGCATAGCGCGACAGCAGCGCAAAGACCGACCCCACCAGGCACAGCACGCCCGTCAGATCGGCGGCGCTGTCGGGATCCTCGACCGATGCCCAGAGCGCGATATAGCCGATGTAGAACAGGAACAGGATCAGGAACGAGGTCAGGCGCGGGTCCCATTCCCACCACGTCCCCCACATCGGCTGGCCCCAGATGGCCCCGGTCGCCAGCGCGATCAGCGTCATCACCGCCCCGATGGGGGCCGCGGCCCGGGCGGCCAGCGCGCTGACATGGTGGCGGCGGATGATCCAGATCAGCGACGCGACCAGCATCATCACCCAAATGTTGATGGCCATCATCGCGGCGGGCACGTGCAGGAAGACAATCTTGACCGTCGATCCCTGGCGGAAATCCTCGGGCGTCAGGAAGCCCCAGACCACCCCGCCCACGCAGCAGATCGCGGCGCTGCCGACCAGCCAGGGCAAGGCCCCTTCGGTGGTGCGCATGAACTTGGCGGGGTTTGCGTATTCCCAGATCGACATGTGTCCGTGTATTCCCTGTTTTCCCCGCGCCCTCAAGGGCGTCTCACCGCAGATTGACCCGCAGCGCCGCCGCTGCCGCCAGCGGGATCAGCGCCAGCACCGCCAGCGTGATGCCCGCCAGGAACACCAGCGGCGTGCCGATGGCCTGCCCCTCTACCCCGCGGCGGGTGATCTCGGCGCCGAAGATCAGTGTGGGGATATACAGCGGCAGGACCAACAGCGACAAAAGCAGCCCCCCCCGGCGCAGCCCGACGGTGATCGCCGCCCCGAAGGCCCCCAGCATCGACAGCGCCGGCGTGCCCAGGGCCAGCGACAGCACCAGCGCCGGCACGGCCTGCATCGGCAGGTGCAGCAGCAGCCCGAAGATCGGGGCGGCCAGCACCAGCGGCAGGCCGGTGGTGATCCAATGGGCCAGGGCCTTGATCGCGACCGCCCCCTCCAGCGGCAGGGGGGCGGTGGCCAGCAGGTCCAGGCTGCCGTCCTCGTGATCCAGCGCAAAGATGCGATCCAGCGACAGAAGGCATGCCAGCAGCGCCCCGACCCACAGGATGCCCGGCGCCACGGGGGCCAGCGTCGCACGGTCCGGACCGACACCAAAGGGCACCAGCGCCGACAGGATCAGGAAGAACGCGACGCCCAGGCCGAACCCGCCGCCCGCCCGCGTGGCCAGACGCAGGTCGCGGATCAAGAGCGCGATCATCCGAACGCCTCGTTGAAGCCGGACGGCCGCGCGACGGGCGCGCCGGGCCGGGCGCGGAACGGGGTCAGGTCCAGGACGCGCGCCTGCGGCAGGGTCAGGTCGATATGCGTGGCGATCAGCGCCGCACCGCCCTGCCCCAGATGGTCGGCCACAACCTGCGCGAAGCGCGCGACCGAGGCGGCATCCAGCGACACCGTCGGCTCGTCCAGCACCCACAGCGGACGGCCTGTGACCAGCAGTCGCGCCAGCCCCAGTCTGCGTTTCTGCCCCGCCGACAGCGCCGCGGCGGGACGCGTAGCCAGCGTGGTCAGGTCCATCGCGGCCAAGGCCCGATCGACGCCCTGCCCGCCAAAGACCCGCGCCCAGAATGTCAGGTTCTCGCGCGCCGTCAGGGCCGGTTTCAGCCCGTCGGCATGGGCGGCATAGGCGACGACGTCGTCGGCCATGTCGATCCGCCCTGCGACGGGGGATTGCAGCCCCGCGACCGTGCGCAGCAGCGTGGTCTTGCCCAGCCCGTTCGGGCCGCGCAGGATCAGCGCCTGACCGGGGTCCAGAGCAAAGCTGACGCCCTCGACCGTCCGCAGACCTCCGCGCGCGACGGCAAGGTCATGGACGGCCAGCAGGCTCACACGGGGATCAGGGCGCAGGCGACGCGCCGCCCTTCGGACAGGGTGACGTTGTAGGTGCGTGCCGCGGTGGCCGAGGCCATCACCTCGACCCGCACGCCAAGCGCGTCCAGCTGCGCCGCCAGGTCGCGCGGGGCATAGCCGACCTGCGCCCCGAGGCCCAGGAACAGCACGTCCACGTGCCCGGCCAGCGCCAGCAGCGGGCCGGGATCGTCCAGCCCGCCCCAGGGCGTCACGCGGTCGGGCTCGACCACCTGCGCGCCCTGATGGACCTTTCCGGCAATGCGGAAGAAGCCGGGTCCATAGCCGTCGACCGCGTTCTGGCCGGTGAAATCCGTAGGCGTCAGGGCGGGCATCAGACCTCCTCGGCGCCCTCGAAGGGGGACACGTTCTTCTTGGGACCGTCGCCGTCCTTGGACCAGTCGCGTTTCACGCCCAGCCACAGAACGACGCTTTTGGCGACATAGACCGTGGAATAGGTGCCCACGAACACGCCCCACAGCATCGCGAAGACGAACCCGCGCACCACGTCGCCGCCCAGGACCAGCATCGCGGTCAGAGCGATGGCAGTGGTCACCGCGGTCATGACGGTCCGCGACAGCGTCTCGTTCACGGTCAGGTTCATGACGTCGATCAGCTTCATCGTCTTGAACTTGATCAGGTTCTCCCTCAGCCGGTCGAAGACCACGACCGTGTCGTTGACTGAGAAGCCCAATGTCGTCAGCAGCGCCGCGATGGTCGTCAGGTCGAACTTCATCTGAAGGAGCGCAAAGATGCCGACCGTCAGGATGATGTCGTGCAACAGCGCCACCACCGCCCCGATGGCGAATTGCCATTCGAACCGCAGCCAGATGTACAGAAGGATGCCCATCGTCGCCGCCGCCACCGCCATGATGGCGGTGCGGATCAGTTCGGCCGACACCTTGGGTCCGACGGATTCGACCGAGGCGAAGGTCACCTGCGGGTCGACCTGCTGCAACGCAGCCTCGACCTCGGCCAGCTGTTCGGGAGAGACCGATCCCGCCTCGTCCGTGGTGCCGATGCGGACCATGGCGACGTGGCGGTCGGCCCCGAAGGACGGGTCGAACACCTCGGTGATCGACACGTCGCTGAAACCCATGCCGTCCAACGCCTGGCGATAGTCGCCGATGTCGAAGGCGGTGGTGCTTTCGGTGCGGATCGTCGTGCCGCCCCGGAAGTCGATGCCGTAGTTCAGCCCCATGAAGATCGTGGCCAGGATCGACACGACCACCGCCACGGCGGACGCCCCGACGGTCAGCCATTGCCAGCGGAAGAAGTCGATCCGGGTGACGTCGGGGACCAGTTTCAGACGGAAGGCCATGATTGCGTCCCCCTTACAGGTTCAGCTGGACGGGCTTGCGCCATTCCAGCCAGGTGAGGATCATCAGGCGCGTCAGGAAGATCGCCGTGAAGACCGAGGTGACCAGACCGATGGTCAGCGTGACGGCAAAGCCCTTGACCGGGCCCGAGCCCAGATAGAACATGACCGCGGCCGCGATGAAGCTGGTGACGTTGGCGTCCATGATCGCGCTCATCGCTTCGCGGAAGCCGTCCTCGATGGCGCGGAACGGCCGCTTGGCGCGGCGCAGCTCCTCGCGGATGCGCTCGAAGATGATGACGTTGGCGTCGACCGCGGTGCCCACCGTCAGGACGATGCCCGCGATGCCCGGCAGGGTCAGGGTTGCGCCCATCATGCTCATGATCGACAGGATCAGGATGACGTTGACCGCGACCGCGATCGAGGCGAACACGCCGAACAGCCCATAGCTGGCGATCAGGTAGGCCGCGACCAGCCCGGTGGCGACGATGGCCGAAATGCGCCCGGCCTCGATGCTGTCCTGGCCCAGTTCGGGGCCGATGGTGCGTTCCTCAAGGAAGGTCAGCTCGGCCGGCAGGGCGCCGGCGCGCAGCAGGATCGACAGCTGGTTCGCCTGGTCGAAGTCCATCGATCCCGAGATCTGGCCCGATCCGCCGGTGATCGCCGAGCGGATGACCGGGGCCGAGATGACCTCGTTGTCCAGGACGATCGCGAAGGGCTGGCCGATATTGGCCGAGGTATAGGCCCCGAACGCCCGCGCCCCCGTCGGGTTGAAGCGGAAGTTGACCGAAGGCAGGCCGTTCTCGTCGCTGGCGGGCATGGCGTCCACCAGATCCTCGCCGGTGACGACGGGGCTTTGCTCCAGGATATAGAACAGGTTCGGCTGGTCGATGGACGGCGCGATCGTCTGGCCGACGCCGGGCTGGGCCTGCGGGTCGGCGGTGGTGCCCACGACCGGGTTGAAGGTCAGCTGCGCGGTGGTGCCGATCAGCTCCTTGAGTTCCGCGGCCGATCCGATGCCCGGCACCTGGATCAGGATGCGGTCCTCGCCCTGGCGGGTGATGGTGGGTTCACGCGTGCCGACCTCGTCGACACGGCGGCGCACGATCTCCAGCGATTGCTGGATCGTGCGGTCGTCGGTGACGGCCTTTTCGGCATCTGACAGCTGGATGGTCAGGGTCGCGCCCTGGGTGCTGATTGCCAGCGACTGCTGGCCCGCGCCGGTCAGCGTGGTGACGGGCGTGGAAAATCCGCGCACGATCTCGGTCGCGGCGGCCATCTGGTCGGCATTGCCGATCTCGATGGCCAGGACGCCGTCGGGGGAGGCCACGCGGCGGACCGATCCGACGGTGTCGCGGGCATCCGACAGCGCGCGGCGCAGTTCTGGCCACAGCGCATCCATGCGCGACTTGTAGACCTGGTCGACCTGCACCTCGCCCAGCAGATGGGCGCCACCGCGCAGGTCCAGCCCCAGATTGACCAGATGCGACGGCATCCACGACGGCCACCCATCCCGCGCCGCGGCCAGTTCGGGCGTCTCGACGCCGGTGGCCTCGATCTGGGCCACGGCATCGTTATGCGCCTCGACGCGGGCGTAGAAGGCGTTGGGCAAGGCATATAGCAGGCCCAGAAGGCAGATCCCGAAAATCAGGACGCGCTTCCATCGGTCGATCTGAAGCATCTTGGCTAGGGCCTTTTCAGCTGTTTGCGGCGACAGGTTCGGTCTTGGTGACGACCTGTGCCAGGGTGCTGCGGATCACGCGGACACGCACGCCGGTCGCGATCTCGACCTCCAGCTCGTCCTCGCCCACCGACACGACCTTGCCCAGGATGCCGCCCTGGGTGACGACGCGGTCGCCCTTCTTGACGTTCTCGACCATCGTGCGATGTGCCTTCAGACGCTTCTGCTGGGGGCGGATCATCAGGAAGTACATGATCGCGAAGATCAGGATCAGCGGGATGAACTGCGCGAATGCAGCACCGGCACCGGCGCCGCCGGCGGCTTGGGCATAGGCGGGGGTCACGAACATCAAGGGTCCTTTCGGTCTGGGGGCGCGACCGGGGCCGCGTCAGGATTGGCGCGCAACCTAGCCGCGCTGTCCGCCCTTGGCAAGAAAGCGCCCGCCGCCTTGCTGGCAAGGGCGGCGAACGTCCTTGTGATCAGGGTTGCGCCGGCTGCGCCCGTTCGACCAGCCGCGCGAAGAAGCTGGCCCCGACCGGAGAGATCGAGTCGTTGAAGTCATAGGCCGGGTGATGGACCCCCGCGCCGTCCCCCTGCCCCAGGAACAGGTAGCAGCCGGGCCGCGCGTTCAGCATATAGCTGAAATCCTCGGCCCCCATCTCGCGGCCGGCGTCGGGATCGACATTGGCGGGGCCGGCGATCTCCTTGGCGACGCGCACGGCAAAGGCGGTCTGTTCGGCATCGTTGACCGTCGCGGGATAGCCTTCCTGATAGTTCAGGCGGATCTCCACGTCATAGGCCTGGGCCTGCCCGTCGCAGATCTGGGTCATGCGGCGGCGCACCATGTCGCGCACATGCGGCGCAAAGGTCCGCACCGTCCCGCAGATATAGGCCGTGTCCGGCACGATGTTGTCGGCGCTGCCGGTGTGGATCTGGGTGACCGACAGGGCCAGGTCGTCGGCGGTGTGATGGTTGCGGCTGCTGATCGTCTGGATCGCCCCGACCACCGCCACGGCGGCCACGATCGGGTCGGCGGTCAGGTGCGGCATCGCGCCATGGCCGCCGCGGCCCTGCACGTCGATCTCGAACGTGTCGACGGCGGCCATGATCGGACCGGGGGTGGTCTGGAAGCTGCCGGTCGGCTGGCCGGGATTGTTATGCATCGCAAAGACGCGTTCGATGGCAAAACGGTCCATCATCCCGTCCTGGACCATCGCGTCGCCGCCGCCGCCATTCTCCTCGGCGGGCTGGAAGATCAGCGCGACGCGGCCGGCAAAGTTGCGGGTCTCGGCCAGGTACTTCGCGGCCCCCAGCAGCATCGTCGTGTGCCCGTCATGCCCGCAGGCATGCATCCGCCCCGCCACGGTCGAGGCCCAGGGAAGGCCCGTCGTCTCGGTCATGGGCAGGGCGTCCATGTCGGCGCGCAGGCCGATGGTCGGGCCCTCTCCCTGCCCGCGGATGATCGCCACGATTCCGGTGCGGCCGATCCCCTCGTGGATCTCGTCCACGTCGAACTCGCGCAGGCGCGCCGCGACGAACGCGGCGGTCTGGCCGCAGTCGAAGCCCAGTTCGGGATGCTGGTGCAGGTGGCGGCGCCATTCGGTCATCTGATCTGCGAAATCGGCGATGCGGTTCAGAACGGGCATGTGGACTTGGGCCTTATGCTGTGGCAGTCGATGGGCCATCTTCCGCCTGACGAAGGGAATTGCAATGACCCTCGACCCCGCCGCGCAGATCACGCGTCTGCTGGACATCATGGCCGCCCTGCGCGACCCCAAGACCGGCTGCCCCTGGGATATCGAACAGGACTTCGCTTCGATCGCGCCCTACACGATCGAGGAGGCCCACGAGGTCGAGGACGCGATACAGCGCCAAGCCTGGGACGAGCTGCCCGGAGAGCTGGGCGACCTGCTGCTTCAGGTGGTGTTTCACGCCCAGATGGCGCGCGAGGCCGGGATGTTCGATTTCGCCGACTGTGCCGCCGCGATCAGCGACAAGCTGATCTTCCGGCATCCGCATGTCTTCGGCGACGAATCCCGCGACAAGTCCGCCGAACAGCAGGTCAAGGACTGGGAGGCGATCAAGGCCGTCGAACGGGCCGGCAAGGCCGAACGCGGCACGCTGGACGGGGTTGCCCTGGGTCTGCCCGCGCTGACGCGGGCACTTAAGCTGCAGAACCGGGCGGCGCGCGTGGGGTTTGACTGGCCCGGCCCTGCGGATGTCCTGGACAAGATCACCGAGGAAACGGCCGAGTTGGTCGAGGCCCGCGACACCCTGGGCCCCGACGCGATGGAGGAGGAGTTCGGCGACCTGCTGTTCGTCATGGCCAATCTGGGCCGCCACCTGAAGATCGACCCCGAACTGGCCCTGCGCCGCGCCAACGCCAAGTTCACGCGCCGCTTTGCCGCCATCGAGGCCGCGCTGGCCGCCGACGGCCGCCGCCCCGAGGACAGCGACCTGGCCGAGATGGACCGCCTGTGGAACGCGGCCAAGGTCGCGGAGAAGACCGCCGGTTAGGCCAGCGCGGCCTCGGTCACCTGCGCCAGGGCCGCGTCATAGACCTCGATCCCGCCCTTGGACGCCCCCTCGGACAGGGTGCGCTTCCAGGCGCGGGCGCCGGGCTGGCCGTGGAACAGGCCCAGCATGTGCCGCGTGAACTGGTGCAGCCGCCCGCCTTTGGCGATGTGATCGACGATCATCGGGCGCATCGCCACGGCGACCTCGGCCGGGGCGGCAAAGGGCGGAACGTCGCCCCACAGCGCATCCGCGCCGCCCAGGATGTTCCACGGTTCGTGATAGGCCGCGCGGCCGATCATCGCCCCGTCCATCACAGCAAGCTGGTCACGGGCCTGATCCAGCGTCGCGATGCCGCCGTTGATCGACAGATGCAGCGCCGGGAACTGCGCCTTCATCGCGTGGACCAGCGGATAGTCCAGCGGCGGGACCTCGCGGTTTTCCTTCGGGCTCAGGCCCTTGAGCCAGGCCTTGCGCGCGTGGATCGTCACACGCCGGATACCCGTTCGCTGCAGCATGTCCAGAAATTCGGGCAGCACCTGTTCGGCCTGCTGGTCGTCCACCCCGATGCGGCACTTGACGGTCACGGGCACGGCGCTGGCATCCTGCATGGCCGCCACGCAATCGGCGACCACCTGCGGCGTGGTCATCAGGATTGCGCCAAAGGCGCCGGACTGCACGCGGTCGCTTGGACAGCCGCAGTTCAGGTTGATCTCGTCATAACCCCAGGGGGCGGCCAGGCGCGTGGCCTGGGCCAGTTCCGCAGGGTCCGATCCGCCCAATTGCAGCGCCACCGGGTGTTCGGCGGCGTCATGATCCAGCAGGCGCGGCCGGTCGCCGTGGATGATCGCCGGCGCGGTCACCATCTCGGTGTACAGCAGCGCACGGCGCGACATCAGCCGGTGGAACCGCCGACAGTTGCGGTCGGTCCAGTCCATCATCGGCGCGACCGAAAGGCGCGCGGCATCACTGATCGGGTCGGGCATGGGCAGTCCGGGATTGCGCGTCAAGGCCGCCGATATAGGCGCCCGCGGCGAAAAGCGCAAACCGGCAAGGGAAATGGTGGGTGATAAGGGATTTGAACCCCTGACATCTTCGATGTGAACGAAGCGTAGAACGTCGAACCACCAGCAATCACCGTGATTATACGCTTTTTATAATAGCTCGTAATGACGTTTTCACTGTACGTTCCTGTTCTCCTTGGTTCAGCGAACCAAAGAGCGCTTCGTATGATTGAATAGCCCCATGTTCCTAGACGCCTTCTTCGCTAACCTTGAGGCAAGGAGGCCGTGATGGGCACAGGCAATTTCACAGACGAGTTCAGGCGTGACGCGGTCGCACAGATCACGGAGCGGGTTACCCGATCACGGCGGTTTCGGAGTGGCTTGGGGTCAGCCTGCATTCGCTCTATGCGTGGAAGCGCAAGGTCGCGAAGGCGGCCACAGGCGAGACCGATAAGGATGTCGAGGTCCGTCGGCTAAAGCGCGAGCTGGCGCGCGAGTCGGAGGAGCGGGACATTCTAAAAAAGGGCGAGCCCTGTCCGCCATCAGTCCGAGGACAGTGGCGAGCGCGTATTTCGCCAAGGATGCAAGGTGAGATACGCGTTCGTGGCCGAGCATCGAGGGCCGTTTTCCGTCAGGGCTATGTACCGGTGCCTGCGCATCCAACCAAGCGGGTTCTATGCATGGCTTCAGGTGCCGCTGAGCAATCGGGCGATGGAAGACAAGCGGCAGACGAAGACGCTGCTCAATGCCTGGACCGACAGCGGCAAGGTCTACGGCTATCGCAAACTGCACGACGATCTTTTGGAGCAGGGAGAAAGTATCTGCGCGAACCGCGTAGCCAGACTGACACAGCTTGCAGAGATCAAGGCGCAGATCGGCTACAAGCGGCGTCCGGGCAGCTACGGAGGCAAGCCTTCGGTCATGGTCGACAAGACCCTCGACAGGCAGTTCGACGTCGAAGCACCGGATCGTGTCTGGGTGACGGACATCACCTACATCCGGACGCAGGAGGGCTTTGCCTATCTCGCGGTGGTCATCGACCTCTATTCCCGGCGTGTCATCGGATGGTCGATGCAAAGCCGCCAGACCACGGACGTCGTCTTGCAAGCCCTGCTCATGGCGGTCTGGCGACGCAAACCCAAGGCGAAGGTGCTGATCCACTCCGATCAAGGCAGCCAATTCACCAGCATGGATTGGGCCGCCTTCTTGCGCGCCCACAATCTTGAGCACTCCTTGAGCCGCCGAGGAAACTGCCACGACAACACGGTGGCGGAAAGCTTCTTCAACCTCCTCAAGCGGGAACGGATCAGACGGCGAACCTATCGGACCCGCGAAGAAGCCAGGCGGGACGTGTTCGATTACACCAAGATGTCCTACAACCCGAAGCACCAGCATGCGAGGAACGGGATGCTGTCACCAGTCGAGTTCGAACGGTGGCAGAAGATGACACACAAAGGTGTCTAAGAAACACGGGGCTATTCAGAGCGTATCATGGGCATGGCCAGTCAATTTATGGACACCATCCGTAGGGAACCACCTCCGGCAATGGAAATCATTCCAGTGCTCCTTATCCGCGAAGCGCTGGAAAACCTGAACGCTTATCAACGAGAGCATCGACCGCGCAGCACGCGAGCGGAAACCATATCGTTTATCCCTGGGCAGTTCGTAGGCCAAGCTCGATACTTCGGAAGAACGTGGCCTAGCAGCTAGCCAGCAATGAGGCTTACTATCCTGCTTTCCCGACGCAAGCGCATGAATCGTCTTCAGCACTTCCGCAACCAAATTTGCATAGCTTTTCTTCGAGGGATGGTGATGACCGACCAATCGTATAGAATGCGGTTCAGACGGCTGTTTTACAGTAGGGCCTTCGCAATTACGCGTCTAGAAGGAACACCTAACTAGATCGCCAGTTGACAGGTTCAGCGGATACATTAGTGCAGTAGATTAGGTGGCACATTTTGAGGCATTTCATGTTTGCTGATATCGTAAACGGCACTTTTCGTCTTGAAGGCGAACCTTCCAATCGATTTAGCCAGGTTAGGGTCGACAATTTTGACGGACGGCCGCAGGTCACTGACAACGGCAACATTCCCGTAATCGTACCCGTGTCCAGCGACGGTTCTTCAATCACCACTGTAGACATGCTCAGCCTCACCGGAGTTGGTGTC
>NZ_JXYF01000008.1:0-71360 GCF_000967735.1 Paracoccus sp. S4493 | reverse complement strand
GCGCGTCCTGGCGCGGCTCGGACCGCGGGCGCTGCTCACGCGGCTGGTTGTCGCGCTGACTGTCACGACCCTGATTGTCGCGGGCCTGATTGTCACGATTCTGATTGTCGCGGGGTTGGCTGTCGCGACCCTGGTTCTCACGGGGCTGACCATCGCGGGCCTGGTGATCGCGCTGGCCGTCGCGGGGCTGGTGTCCGCCATCGCGCTGCTGGTCCCGCTGCTGTCCGCCGTCGCGCTGCTGATGGTCGCGGCGCTGGTTGCCCTCACCCTGATTGCCGTTCTGGCCACCATTGTTCCGATCGCCGCTGTTCTGGCCACCGTTGTTCTGACCGCCGTTCTGGCCACCCTGGTGATAACCATGGCTGCCGATGTTGCTCTGATAGCCGTCATCGTCGGGGCGGCCCTGGCGTTCGGCCATCTCGCGGTTCGCCTCGCCCAGCATGCGGGTGTAATGCTCGGCGTGCTGCAGAAAGCTCTGCTCCGCGACGCGGTCATGGGACAGCTGCGCGTCGCGCGCCAGCGTCAGGTATTTCTCGATGATCTGCTGGGGGGTGCCACGCACCTTGCCCTCGGGCCCCGAGCTGTCAAAGACGCGATTGGTGATGTTCCCCAGCGTGCGCTGGCGGTTCGATTTGCTACGCGAGCGGGATTTTGATGATCTCATCAGTCTTGTCTGTAATGTTTCCGGGCGTCGGGATGCCAGCGTGAACTGGACGGCGGTGTCGGACGGATACGGGGGCTGTGACCACTCCGTTCAGCCCTGCCTTGCCCAACCGCGGCGCACCAGATGCACCCCTTCGGTATCGGCAGTTGTCAGGCTGACCCATGCGACGGCTAGGGCCTGTCGCACGCTGCCGACTAACCATGCAATGACGGGCCAGACAAGGGAAAACTGCGAAAATCACGCCGAAATGGGCGTCAAACCGCCGCAGCGGGCGCGAAATCCGCCAGCACCACCCGGTCGCGTCCATCCAGATCGGGCAGCACGCGAACCTGCGCGCCGTGCGCCCGGAACAGCGCCGCGACCGCCGCGCCCTGGGTCGGTCCGATCTCGACCAGGGCGGCGCCCTTGGGCGACAGCAGGCCGCGCACGCCCGCCGCGATGGTGCGATAGGCGCCCAGCCCGTCGCCTTCGTCCGTCAGCGCATGGCGGGGTTCCCAGTCGCGCACGTCGGGGTCCAGCAGCGCCATCTCGATCGCCGCGATATAGGGCGGGTTCGACACGACCAGGTCGAACGGCCCCTCGACCCCGTCCAGCCAGTCGGCCTGGCGGAACCGCGCGTCCACGCCGATCCGCCGGGCATTGTGACGCGCAACCTGCAGCGCGGCCTCGGATATGTCGGTTCCCAGCCCCGTCGTCCCCGGACGCGCCGCCAGAAGCGAGATCAGGATCGCCCCCGTCCCCGTCCCCAGGTCCAGCACCCGCCGCCAGGGCCGCGCCAGTGCCGCCTCGACCAGCGCCTCGGTCTCGGGGCGCGGGTCCAGCGTGTCGCGCGTGACCTTGAAACGATGCGCCCAGAAATCGCGGAAACCGGTGATCTGGGCCACGGGCTGGCGCAGGGCGCGGGCCGCGATGCCGCGGTTGAACTGCGTCGCCTGATCGTCGGTCAGCGCGCGGTCGTCGGTGATGCGCAGCTGGCCCGGCTCGATCTCCAGCACCGCGGCCAGGATGCGGTCGGCGTCGCGCGACGCGCCCGCGATGCCCGCCGCGCGCAGCAGCGCCGTGCCCTGGGCCTGGGCGTCCGACAGCCTCACTGCGCCTCGGCCAGGCGGGCGGCCTGGTCATGGGCGGTCAGGGCGTCGATGATCTCGGTCAGGTCGCCGGCCATGACCCGGTCCAGGGCATAAAGCGTCAGGTTGATGCGGTGGTCGGTCATGCGGCCCTGCGGAAAGTTATAGGTGCGGATGCGCTCGCTGCGGTCGCCGCTGCCGACCTGCGCGCGCCGGTCGGCGGATCGTTCGGCATCGGCGGCGGCGCGCTGCATGTCATAGAGGCGCGCGCGCAGCACGGCCATCGCGTTGGCGCGGTTCTGGTGCTGCGACTTCTCGCTGCTGGTGACGACGATGCCGGTGGGCAGGTGGGTGATGCGCACGGCCGAATCGGTCGTGTTGACATGCTGGCCGCCCGCGCCGGACGCGCGCATCGTGTCGATGCGGATGTCGGTCGCGGGAATGTCGATCTCGACGTCCTCGGCGGCCTCGGGCAGGACGGCCACGGTGGCCGCGCTGGTATGGATGCGCCCGCCCGATTCGGTCGAGGGGATCCGCTGCACCCGGTGCACGCCGGATTCGTATTTCAAGCGGGCAAAGACGCCCTCGCCCTCGATCCGGGCGATGGCCTCCTTGATGCCGCCCAGCTCGGTCCGGGTCAGTTCCAGCGTCTGGAACTGCCAGCCCTGGGCCTCGGCGTGGCGGCGGTACATCTCCAGCAGGTCGCCCGCGAACAGCGCGGCCTCGTCGCCCCCGGTTCCGGGGCGGATCTCCAGGATCGCGGGGCGCGCGTCCGCCGCATCGCGCGGCAGCAGCGCCAGCCGCAGGTCCTGCTCCAGCGCGGGCAGCAATGCGCCCAGACGGCGCAGCTCGTCCTCGGCCAGGTCGCGCATCTCGGGATCGGCCAGCAGGGCGCGGGCCTCGACCAGCCCGTCCTGGGCGGCGCGCCAGCGGTCGATCTGGGCAACGACCGGCTTCAGTTCGGCATATTCGCGGCTGATCCTGGCGATCTGGTCGGCGGCGGGGCCGGCATTCAGCTGCGCCTCGAGAAACTCGAAGCGGGCGGCGATCTGGTCAAGGCGGTCCTGGGGCAACATGGATGCGGCTTACCCCCCGGCCCCGGACCGTACAAGCGCCCTTGCATTCCGGCACGACGCCGGGGGGGTCCGGGGGGCGCGCAGCCCCCCGGCGCGGCGCGGGACGCAACTCATCGCCGCGACCAGCCGAACAGCGCGATCAGCTCCAGCGCGACATGCGCGCCCGCGATCGCCGTGGCCCCGGTCGTGTCATAGGGCGGAGAGACCTCGACCACGTCGCCGCCGATCAGGTCGATCCCCGCCAGCCCGCGTAGCAGCGCCGCCGCCTGCCAGCTGGCCAGCCCGCCCCAGACCGGAGTGCCGGTGCCCGGCGCAAAGGCCGGGTCCAGCGCGTCGATGTCGAACGTCACATAGCAGGGCCGGTCGCCGACCACCGCCCGCACCCGCGACAGCGTCGCCTCGATCCCGTCCCGATGCAACGACGGCGCATCCAGGATGGTCACGCCCAGCGTGTCGGGATTGTCGGTGCGGATGCCGATCGACACGCTGGCCGCCGGGTCCACGATCCCCGCCTTGATCGCCTTGTACAGGAACGTGCCGTGGTCGATCCGGTCCGGGTCGTCGTCGACCCATGTGTCGGAATGCGCGTCGAACTGGATCAGTGCCACGGGCCCCCGCCGCGCCGCGACCGCGCGCAGGATCGGCAGCGTGATGAAATGATCGCCCCCCAGGGTGATCGGCGCCGCACCCGCATCCAGGATCGCGCCGACATGCGCCTCGATCCGGGCGGGCACCTCGCGGACATTGGCGTAATCGAACGCCATGTCGCCGTAATCGACCACGTCCAGCACCGCCATCGGATCATAGCCCCAGCCATAGGGCGGATCGAAGGCCTGCAGGCTGGACGCCTCGCGGATCGCGCGCGGTCCAAAGCGTGTTCCGGGCCGGTGAGTCACCGCCTGGTCGAAGGGGATGCCCGTCACCGCTACGTCGACGCCGCCCAGGTCCTTGGTATAGCGGCGGCGCAGAAAGCTGGTGGCCCCGCCAAAGGCGTTCTCGAAGGACAGCCCGCGCAGGCTGTCGCGCGTGAAGGCCTGATCCACCTGGGTCTTCGCATCTTCCAGCGCCATCGCCGCTCCCCCTGTCGTGCCGGCGGCCAGATTGGCCGCGCGCATGGACGGGCGCAAGGGGCGCCGGACGCGGCCGGGGGCGAAAACCCTTGCATCCGCGCGGTTCGCTGCTATGACACGCCATCCTTCCGCCTGAGCTTGACTGTAACGGCGCAGCCTCTCGTGACGGGTGCGGAAGGGACGGCCCGTCGATGAAATGCGCATTCAAACCGAAAGGATCGCCATGCCTCTGTACGAGCATGTGCTGATCGCCCGCCAGGACCTGTCGAACACGCAGGCCGAAGGGCTGATCGAACACTTCTCGACCGTTCTCGCCGACAATGGCGGCAAGGTCGTCGAGCACGAATACTGGGGTGTGCGCACCCTGGCCTACAAGATCAACAAGAACCGCAAGGGCCACTATGCCTTCCTGCGCACCGACGCCCCCTCGGGCGCCGTGTTGGAAATGGAACGCCTGGCCCGCCTGCATGATGACGTGATGCGCGTGATGACCATCCGCGTGGACGAGCATCAGGAAGGCCCCTCGGTCCAGATGCAGAAGCGCGAAGAGCGTGGCGAGCGCGGTGACCGTGGCGACCGTCCCCGGGGCGACCGTGGCGACCGCGATCGCGGCGACCGTGGTGATCGTGGCGGCGACCGCGGCGAACGCCGCGAGCGGAACTGAGAGGATCTGACGAATGGCCAACAAACCCTTCTTCCGTCGTCGCAAGGTCTGCCCGTTCTCGGGCGATAACGCACCTGCGATCGACTACAAGGACACCCGCCTGCTGCAGCGCTACATCAGCGAACGCGGCAAGATCGTGCCCTCGCGCATCACCGCCGTCTCGGCCAAGAAACAGCGCGAGCTGGCCCGTGCCATCAAGCGCGCGCGTTTCCTGGCCCTGCTGCCCTATGTCGTCAAGTAAGGAGACCTGAACGATGCAAGTCATCCTGCTGGAACGTGTGGCCAAGCTGGGCCAGATGGGCGAAGTCGTGAACGTCAAGCAAGGCTTCGCACGCAACTATCTCCTGCCCCAGGGCAAGGCGATGCGCGCGTCGGAAACCAACATCAAGGCGTTCGAAGGTCAGAAGGCGCAGCTGGAGACCCGCAACGCGGAGTCGAAGGCCGAAGCCCAGAAGATCGCGGACAAGCTGGACGGCCAGACCTTCGTGGTCATCCGTTCCGCATCCGATTCGGGCGCGCTGTACGGCTCGGTCACCACGCGTGACGCGGCCGAGGCCGCGACCGAGGCCGGCTTCACCGTCGACCGCAAGTCGGTCGTCCTGCGCGAGCCGATCAAGGAACTGGGCCTGCATGACGTGACCGTCGTGCTGCACCCGGAAGTCGAGGCGACGATCACCATGAACGTCGCCCGCTCGGCCGAAGAGGCAGAGCTGCAGGCGCAGGGCAAGTCCATCCAGGACATGGCCGCCGAAGCCGACGCCGAGGCCGAGTTCGAGATCGCCGAACTGTTCGACGACATCGGCGGTGCCGATGACGGCGAAGGCGACGACCGCGACCGCAACTGATCCCACCGGATCAAGCGCAGACTTTTTTGCCGCGCCGGGAAACCGGCGCGGTTTTTCATTCGTTCCTGTCAAAATTCTCCTTGCTGTGACACATCCCGACATGGACCTGATGACTGGACCCGACATCGCCCCGGCCCCCTTGGCCGTGGCCAAGGAAGTGGTGATGACCGACGCGCTGTCCCTGATGCTGCAGACCCGCCCGCACGTGCTGGCCGACGGCGCGACGGGGACCGCCCTGTTCAACATGGGCCTAGACGCCGACACCCCGGCCGAGATCTGGAACGCCACCCATCCCGACCGCATCGCCGCCCTGCACCGCAGCGCGATCGAGGCCGGGTCCGATCTGTTCCTGACCAACAGCTTTGGCGCGAATGCCAGCCGCCTGGCGCGCCACGGCGCAGCCGCCCGCGTCACCGAACTGAACCGCCGCGCCGCCGAGATCGCCCGCGATCAGGCCGACCGCGCGGGCCGCACCGTCATCGTCGCGGGCAGCATGGGCCCCAGCGGCGAATTCATGGCCCCGATGGGCAGCCTGACCCATGCACGTGCCGTCCAGATGTTCCACGAACAGGCCGAGGCGCTGCGCGACGGCGGCGCCGACATCCTGTGGGTCGAGACCCTCTCCTCGCTGGAGGAGTTGCGCGCCGCGGCCGAGGCCGCGCGCCTCGCCGGCATGGCCTGGTGCGGCAGCCTCAGCTTTGACACCGCGGGCCGCACGATCATGGGCGTGACGCCGGGACAGCTGGCCGCCGCGGTGGAACGTTTGCCCAATCCGCCCGTGGCCTATGGCGCCAATTGCGGCGTCGGCGCGTCCGACCTGCTGCGGTCGGTCACCGGTCTTGCCGCATCGGGCAATGAACGCCCGACCATCGCCAAGGGCAATGCGGGCGTGCCGCATCTGCAGGACGGCCATATCCATTACGACGGCACGCCCGAACTGATGGCCGATTACGCCTGCCTTGCGCGCGACCTGGGCGTGCGGATCATCGGCGGTTGCTGCGGGACCATGCCCGCGCATCTGCGCGCGATGCACGAGGCGCTGGAGACCCGCCCCCGCGGCCCCCGCCCCGCGCTGGACCGGATCACCGCACAGCTGGGCGCCTTCAGCAGCTGCGGCGAGGACGACCGCCGCCACTAGAACAGCGATAGCTGGTCCCCGGCCTTGGGCGGCGGCCCGAACCGCGAACAGTCCAGCGCCGGCCCGCCCGTCCGGTACCCCAACCTGGTTCGCGCCAGCCGGAACCGCTGCTGGGCCAGTTGCGCGTGCAGGCCCTCTCCGCGAAACCGGTGGCCGAAACGCGGGTCGTTGTCGCGCCCGCCGCGCATGTCCTGCACGCGGTTCATCACATGCGCGGCCATCCCCGGCCGGTGCCGTTCCAGCCAATCGCGAAACAGCGGCGCCACCTCATGCGGCAGGCGCAGGTGGATCATCGTGGCGGTGGTGGCCCCGGCCTCGCGCGCGGCGGTCAGGATCGCCTCGATCTCGGGCTCGGTCAGAACGGGGATGACCGGGGCGACCATCACGCGGACGGGCACGCCCGCGCGTGACAGATCCCTGATCATCCGCAAACGGGTCGCGGGTGCCGGCGCGCGCGGTTCCAGCGTACGGGCAAGATCCGCGTCCAGCGTGGTGATGCTGACACCCACCGAGGCCTGATCGCGTGCCGCCAGTTCCGCCCACAGGTCCAGATCGCGCAGGACGGTCTGGCCCCGCGTCACCAGTGTCACCGGGTGGTTCCAATCGCGCAGCACCCGCAGGATGCCGGGCATGATCGCAAGTCGCTTTTCGACCGGCTGATAGGGATCGGTGTTCGTGCCCAGGGCGATCGGCGCGGGGCGATAGCTGGGCCGCGCCAGTTCGCGCGCCAGCAGGTCGGCCGCATCGGGCTTTGCGGTGATCCGCGTCTCGAAATCCAGACCCGGCGACAGGCCCAGCCAAGCATGCGTCGGCCGCGCATAGCAGTAGATGCAGCCATGTTCGCACCCCCGATAGGGATTGATCGACCGGTCGAAGCTGATGTCCGGAGAGGTATTGCGGGTGATGATGCTGCGCGGGCGCTCGACCGTTACCTCGGTCCGCAGCAGGGATTGATCCTCGGCGATGTCCCAGTCGTCGGCTTCTCGGGTCCTGACCTGCTGTTCGTACCGCCCCGCGGGGCGAGTGTCGGCCCCACGGGCCTTGATGCGCTGGTCGGGATCACGGGGCGGAAGCATCTTGCAATTATAGAACATAATAAGAACATCGCAAGCCACCGGTTGATGTTTCGCAAGCCCGCCCACATCTCTGATCCGACGCAATCACAGGACACCCCGATGAGCGACGACTATAACCCGCCCAAGGTCTGGACCCCGGGCAAGGAGAATGGCGGCCAGTTCGCCAGCATCAACAAGCCCACCGCCGGGGCCCAATATGACCGCGACCTGCCCGTGGGCCAGCATCCGCTGCAGCTTTATTCGCTGGCAACGCCCAACGGGCAGAAGGTCACGATCCTGCTGGAGGAGCTGCTGGAGGCCGGCCATGACGCCGAGTATGACGCGTGGCTGATCAAGATCGGTGACGGCGATCAGTTCGGAAGCGGCTTCGTCGCGGCGAACCCGAACAGCAAGATCCCCGCACTGATGGACCATTCGGTCAGCCCCCCGCAGAGGGTCTTCGAATCAGGATCCATCCTGCTGTACCTGGCCGAGAAATACGGGGCCTTCCTGCCCACGGATTCCGCCGCACGAACCGAGACATTGAACTGGCTGTTCTGGCAGATGGGCGCGGGCCCCTATCTGGGCGGCGGCTTCGGGCATTTCTACGCCTATGCACCCACCAAGATCGAATACGCGATCGACCGCTTTACCATGGAGGTCAAGCGTCAGCTGGACCTGCTGGACAAGCGCCTGGCCGACAGCCGCTTCATCGCGGGCGACGACTACACCATCGCCGACATGGCGATCTGGCCGTGGTACGGGCGACTGATCACGGGGGGCGCCTACGGCGATGCGGCGACCTTCCTGGATGCCGAAAGCTATCGCAACCTGCATCGCTGGCAGGCCGAGATCGCGGCGCGCCCGGCGGTTCAGCGTGGCATCATGGTGAACAACGTGTCCGGCGATCCCGCGAAACAGCTGCATGAACGCCATGACGCGTCGGATTTTCAGACGAAGACGCAGGACAAGCTGCAGGCATGAGGAAGGGGGGCGTTGCCCCCCGTCCTTCGGACTCCCCCCAGGGTATTTGGACAAAGGAGAATGACATCTTCTTTGCCCAAATACCCCACGGGGGTCCGGGGGGTGTGAAACCCCCGGCTTCGACAGATCAGTTGCGCGCGCGGTCGACCATCTTGCCCTTGGAGATCCAGGGCATCATCTCGCGCAGCTTGGCGCCGACCTGTTCGATCTGATGCTCGTCGTTGATGCGGCGCGTCGCCTTGAACGACGGCTGGCCGACGGCGTTCTCCTGCATGAAATCGCGCACGAACTTGCCGGTCTGGATGTCGCGCAGGACGGCCTTCATGCGGGCTTTCGTCTCATCATAGGGCAGGATGCGCGGGCCGGACACGTATTCGCCGTATTCGGCCGTGTTCGAGATCGAGTAGTTCATGTTCGCGATGCCGCCCTCGTAGATCAGGTCGACGATCAGCTTGACCTCGTGCAGGCACTCGAAATACGCCATTTCGGGCTCGTAGCCGGCCTCGACCAGCGTCTCGAAGCCCATGCGGATCAGTTCGACCAGGCCGCCGCACAGGACCGCCTGTTCGCCGAACAGGTCCGTCTCGCATTCCTCGCGGAAGTTGGTCTCGATGATGCCCGACCGGCCACCACCGATGGCCGAGCAGTAGGACAGGCCGATATCCATCGCCTTGCCCGAGGCGTTCTGATGCACCGCAACTAGGCAGGGCACGCCGCCGCCCTTGGTGTATTCGCCGCGCACCGTGTGGCCGGGGCCCTTGGGCGCCATCATGATGACATCGACGCCGGGCTTGGGCTCGATCAGGCCAAAATGCACGTTCAGGCCGTGGGCAAAGGCGATCGCCGCGCCTTCGCGCAGGTTGTCATGGACGTACTTCTTGTAGGTCTCGGCCTGCAGTTCGTCGGGCATGGTGAACATGATGACGTCGCACCAGGCGGCGGCTTCGGCGATGCCCATGACCTTCAGACCCTCGCCCTCGGCCTTCTTGGCGGACGGGCTGCCCTCGCGCAGGGCCACGACGACGTTCTTGGCACCGCTGTCACGCAGGTTCAGGGCGTGGGCATGGCCCTGGCTGCCATAGCCCAGGATCGCGACCTTGGCGTCCTTGATCAGGTTCACGTCGCAATCGCGGTCATAGTAAACGCGCATGGGGAAGTCCTTTCGATTTGCTGACACCGTTCTAGCCGTTAGACAGGGTTCGAACCTCCGCATTCGATCAAAGATTCATGCGTCTTGCGAAAAGATCATACCATGATAATGCCAGTCTCATGACTTTCATGCCTGATCCCACCGATCGCCGCATCCTGCGCCAGCTTCTGGCCGATCCCGCCGCCGCAAATGCGACGCTGGCCGAACGCGCGGGCGTCACCGCGGCCAGCCTGTGGCGACGGATGGAGCGTATGCGCGAGGCCGGCGTCCTGCGCGGCGTGCAGGCCCGCATCGACTGGCGCGCGATGGGCTGGGCGGTCGAGGTCAGCCTGCGCTTCACGCTGGACAAGACCAACCCGCGCGCCTTCGACGAGTTCGTCGCAGCCCTGCGCCAGGTCCCCGAGGTGATTGAGATCCAGTCCTTCCTGGGCAGCGTCGACTGGCGCGCCTCGGTCATCGCCCGCGACATGGCGCATTGGCAGCAGGTCTATCGCGACCGCATCCTGACCCTGCCGCATATCGCCGAACTGGACGCGCTGATGCTGGTCGCGACCATCAAGGACAGCGAGGATCTGGCCCTGTGACCGACCTGGACGCGACCGATCTGGCCATCCTGCGGGCGCTGGCACGCGACGCGACCACCAGCGCCGCCGATATCGGGCGCGCGGTCGGCATCGGCCAGCCTGCCGCGTGGCGGCGCATCAGGCGACTGACGGATCAGGGCGTGATCGCCGGCCGGCGCGTGGTGCTGGACCCGGCCGCGCTCGGCTTTGGCGTGACCGTGTTCCTGGGGATCAAGCTGGCCGCCAAGGGCCGCACCGGGCTTGAGGATTTCGAACGCGCCGTCACCGCCATCCCCGAGGTGCAGCTGGTCCAGCACGTCCTGGGCCAGTTCGACTACCGGCTGCGAATCACCGCCCGCGACATCAGTGATTTCGAACGCATCCTGCGCCGACGCATCATGACCCTGCCCGGCGTGGGCCAGGTCGAGGCGAACGTGATGCTGTCCGAGGAACGCCGCCCCGGTCCCTTGGGCTGAGGGAACATCGGCGTGGGTCCCCTGTTGGGGGCAGGCACTTCTTATGAAAGGCCATGCCATGACCCATGCCCGCTTTCTGGCGACCGTCGCTGTCTCGACCGTTGCGATGTTCGCGATGATGTATCTGAACACCTGGAATCTGTCGCATGTCCGGTTCAGTCAGACCCGCGCCTGGATGGCCCTGTATATGGGGGGCGGGATGGCGATCGTGATGCTGGTCGCGATGTGGCGGATGTTTGCGAACCGCCGCGCCAATGTCGCGGTCCTGGCGGGGGCGGTCGTCGTCCTTGGCCTGGGCGTCGCGATGGTGCGCAGTCAGGCGACGGTGGACCAGGTGTCCTGGATGAAGGCGATGATCCCGCATCACTCCATCGCCATCCTGACCAGCACCCGGGCCCAGATCACCGATCCCCGTGTGCGCGCGCTGGCCGATGGCATCATCGAGACGCAGCGCCGCGAGATCGCCGAGATGGAGGCGCTGATCGGCGACTTGGAGGGCGCCAGGTGACCGGCGCCCCGCCACTTACTCCGGGATCACCCGGACGGCGCCCTTTGCCGCGCTGGTGGTCATCGCCGCATAGGCGCGCAGGGCCGTGGTGATCTTGCGCTTGCGCGGCTTGGCGGGCTTCCAGCCTTCTGCATCGCGGGTGGCGCGGCGGGCGGCCAAGGTCGCGTCGTCGACCACCAACTCGATCTTGCGGTTCGGGATGTCGATGCGGATCAGGTCGCCCTGCTCGACAAGGCCGATCGTGCCACCCTCGGCCGCCTCGGGAGAGACATGGCCGATCGACAGCCCCGAAGACCCGCCCGAGAACCGCCCGTCGGTCACCAGCGCGCATTCCTTGCCCAGACCCTTGGATTTCAGATAGCTGGTCGGATACAGCATCTCCTGCATCCCCGGCCCGCCGCGCGGTCCTTCATAGCGGATCAGCACGACCTCTCCGGCCTTGACCTTGCCGGTCAGGATGGCACTGACGCTGTCGTCCTGGCTTTCGAAGATATGCGCGGGCCCCTCGAAGGTCAGATTCGAATCGTCCACCCCCGCCGTCTTCACGATGCAACCGTCCTCGGCCAGGTTGCCATACAGCACCGCCAGCCCGCCATCGCGCGAGAACGCGTGCTCCGACGACCGGATCACGCCCGCCTCGCGGTCCAGGTCCACGTCGTCATAGCGGTTCGCCTGAGAGAACGCGGTCTGCGTCGGCACCCCGCCCGGCGCCGCACGGAAGAAATCGTGCACCGACGCCGCGGTCGTGCGCGACACGTCCCACCGGTCCAGCGCCTGCGCCAGCGTGCCGGAATGGACGCTGCCCACCGAGGTGTCCAGCAGTCCGGCGCGGTCCAGCTGGCCCAGGATGGCCATGATGCCGCCGGCGCGGTGGACGTCCTCCATGTGCACGTCCGATTTCGCAGGCGCGACCTTGCACAGCACCGGCACCTTGCGCGACAGGCGGTCGATGTCGGACATGGTAAAGTCGATCTCGGCCTCATGCGCCGCGGCCAACAGGTGCAGGACGGTGTTGGTCGACCCGCCCATCGCAATGTCCAGCGTCATCGCATTCTCGAAGGCGGCAAAGCTGGCCACGTTGCGGGGCAGGACGCTGAAGTCGTCGCCCTCGTAATGGCGCTTGGCCAGGTCGACGATCAGGTGGCCCGCCTCGACGAACAGCCGCTTGCGGTCGGCGTGGGTCGCCAGGGTCGATCCGTTGCCCGGCAGCGACAGGCCCAAGGCCTCGGTCAGGCAGTTCATTGAATTGGCCGTAAACATACCCGAACAGGACCCGCAGGTTGGGCAGGCCGACCGCTCGATCGCCTGCACATCCTCGTCGCTGACCGAATCATCGGCCGCCGCGACCATGGCATCGACCAGGTCCAGCGCCTTGACGCGACCGTCCTGCAGCACGACCTTGCCCGCCTCCATCGGCCCGCCCGACACGAAGACGGTGGGGATGTTCAGGCGCAGCGATGCCATCAGCATGCCCGGCGTGATCTTGTCGCAGTTGCTGATGCAGACCATCGCGTCGGCGCAATGCGCATTGACCATGTATTCCACCGAATCGGCGATGACCTCGCGCGAGGGCAGCGAATACAGCATGCCGTCATGGCCCATGGCGATGCCGTCGTCGACCGCGATGGTGTTGAATTCCTTGGCGATGCCGCCGGCCGCCTCGACCTCCCGGGCGACCAGCTGGCCCAGGTCCTTCAGGTGGACATGGCCGGGCACGAACTGGGTGAAGCTGTTGACGATGGCGATGATCGGCTTGCCGAAATCGCTGTCCTTCACGCCTGTCGCGCGCCACAGGCCCCGTGCGCCGGCCATGTTGCGGCCATGGGTGGTGGTGCGGGAACGATAGGCGGGCATGGCGGATCTCCTTTGGCTGGCATTGCGTCTATCACCCCTCGGCGCGGAAGGAAATTACCCCCGACGCGGGAATTTCGCGGTTTTCTGTCGGAAGGGCGCGACGCGGCGTGGGGTCCGGGGGGCGCAGCGCCCCCGGCCGTCGCGGGACGCAAGCGCGCCCCGTCCTGGGGCCTGTCAGGAGGCCAGCTTCATCGTGACGATGCCTGCGACGATCATCCCCGCCGCCGCCATGCGCATCGCGGTGACGGGCTCTGCCAGAAACACCACACCCACGACAAAGCTGCCCACCGCGCCGATGCCCGTCCAAACCATGTAGGCCGTCCCCAGGGGCAGCGACCGCATCGCCGTCGCCAGCAGCCAGAACGACGCGATCATGCCGACGACCATCACGATGGTGGGGATGGGGCGGGTGAACCCGGCCGAATATTTCATCGCCGTCGCCCAGACGATTTCCAGAAGACCGGCCGTGAACAGAAGAAGCCATGGCATGGCTGAACCCTCCGAATGAGCCGGGCCGTCCCGGAAGTGTCAGCCCGTCAGGGGGAGGTCGTCCTCTGCCGCCCCATCTAGGACGCCTGATTCCCCCGGTCAAGACGCCGGATCTCGGCGCGATCCCGCCCCGTCCCCGTCAAAACGTCGCGCATTCTCCGCATGGCCTTCCCAACCCGACCCATGCGGCCCATATTGGATGTCAGGAGAAGGAGTGTCCCATGCCGCTGACCCATTTCCTCGCGTTGATCGCCGTGACGATCCTGGCCGCCGCGGTGACGCTGTGGGCAGGGCTGTCGGCGGGCGTTCCCCCGATCGCCTTCCTGCTGCTGGCGCTCAGCGGTGCGGTGCTGGTGCATCTGAACAACCGCGACCGCCACGATCACGACGGCTGATCGCTCAGCTATCCAGTTCGGCGTCCCAGTACAGGAAATCCATCCAGCTGTCGTGCAGATGGTTCGGCGGAAAGCGCCGCCCGATCGCATGCATCTCGTCCGCTGACGGTCGGCGCGCGGGCTTGCGCAGCTGCATGCCGGAGTGGCGCAGGCTGCGGTTGGCCTTCTTCAGGTTGCAGGGCGAACAGGCCGCGACCACGTTCTCCCAGCTGGTGATCCCGCCGCGCGACCGCGGCACGACATGATCGAAGGTCAGATCGCCCTTGGCCCCGCAATACTGGCAGCAGAATTCGTCCCGCAGAAAAAGATTGAAGCGCGTGAATGCCACGCGCTTCTGGGGTCGGACGAAATCCTTCAGCACCACCACCGAGGGGATGCGGAACGCCTGTCGCTGGCTTCGCACCTCGTGGTCGTATTCGGCGATGATGGTCACCCTGTCCAGGAACACCGCCTTGATCGCCTCCTGCCACGGCCACAGCGACAGCGGATAATAGGACAGCGGCCGGTAATCGGCATTCAGGACCAGCGCCGGGAAATGGCGCAGGTTGGCCGGCTCGCGCACGAACTGCGTTCGGAAATCGGAATGAAGATGGTCGTCCAGCATAGCGCCTTCCCGTCTGCCCCGTGGGGTTGACCGGGGCGCCCGTCAGATCCGTTGCGTCGACTATATCTGGCGGCGGTGATCTGGCAAGCCCCCGCATCTATTCCCGACGGACCATCCCATAGACGCCCAGGATGACAGCAGCGTGACGACCCCGCGATCAGTCGGGCAGATGCTCCTTCAAAAAGGCCAGCGCGACCGACAACCCGTCCGGAGAGATGCCGTGCCCGGTCCCCTGCATCACGTGGCCATAGACGGTGAATCCCGCCTCCTGCAGGGTCTGGCCGGCAAGGGACATGTCGTCGAAGGGCACCACCTCGTCCTGGTCGCCATGGATCAGCAGGACCGGCGGCTTGACCCGCGCCTCCTCCGCCAGGACCTCGGGGGTCAGCAGGCGGCCCGAAAATCCGACGACCCCCGCCACGGCCACGTCGCGGCGCGGGGCCACGTGCAGCGCCATCATCGTGCCTTGGGAAAAGCCCACCAGCACCATCCGGTCGGGGGTCAGTTCCTCGGCGGCCAGCACGGTGTCCAGGAATTCGTTCAGCGCGGTCACCGACTGGCCCATGCTGATGCGGGCGTCGACCTCGGACGATCCGTCCAGCCAGGGAATCGGGAACCACTGGAACCCCATCGGATTGTTGCGCGACGGCTCGGGCGCGTCGGGCGCATAGAAGGCCGTCGTGGGCAGATGCGGCGCCAGAGGCTCGGACAGGCCTAGAAGGTCTGTCCCGTCGGCGCCATAGCCGTGCAGGAAGACGACGACCGATCCGGCCTTCTCGGGGCCCCGGCGGGCGGATTGCAGCGGTTCGGTCATGATATTCCCTCGCGTCCTTTGGCCCAGCGGTAATAGGCCCAGAGCCCCCGCGCCGCAACCGCGCGCCACGGCGCCCAAGGCTCGGCCAGCGCACGCAATGCCGCGGCACCGGGGCGTTCGGGCAAGCCATACATGCCGCGCGCCGCCTCCTGCAGTGCCAGGTCGCCCGCCGCGAAGACGTCCCTGCGGCCCAGTGCGAATTTCAGATAGATCTCGGCCGTCCAGACCCCGATGCCCGGCAGGGCCACCAGCCGGGTCATGGCCTCATCATCGGGCAGATCGCGCAAGCCTTCCCAATCCAGCCCCGCCGCGGCGATCCCCCTCAGATAGCGCGCCTTGGGACGCGACAGCCCCGCGGCACGCAGGCTGTCGTCATCGGCCTCGCGCAGGGTCGCCTCCCGGTCCAGCCCCGCTGCCTGCAGCCGCCCCCAGATCGCCGCCGCCGCCGCGACCGAGACCTGCTGGCCCACGATGGCCTGCGCCATCGCCGCGAACCCGTCCGGCTGGCGGCGCAGTGGCAGCGGGCCCAGCTGGGGCAGCACCCGCGCCCAGACCGGGCAGACGGCCGTCAGATGCGCGGCCCCTTCGTCGATGTCGGCCTGGGTCAGGATCAGGCGCGGCTCAGCCACCCGCCTGCGCCTCCAGCTTCAGCCGCGTCTCCCACGCCATCGAGATATGCTGGCGAAGCGCACGGTCCGCCGCCGCCCCGTCCCCTGCCGCGATCGCCTCGACGATGCGGGCATGTTCGGCCAGCGCGGTCTCGCCCCGCCCCTCGGCGGCCAGCGACGTCCGCGCCATCAGCGCCATGGTCCGGTGCACCAGGTCCAGCTGCTGCACCAGATAGCGGTTGTGCGATGCCAGGTGGATCTGACGGTGGAAGCGTTTGTTGGCCCGCGCCAGCGCCTCGGGGTCGCCCTTAGTGCGGCGGTCCTCCTCTACCATCTGGGCCAGCACGCGCACCTCCTCGGGCGTCGCGTGGCGGGCAGCCAGGCGGGCGGCCAGCGCCTCCAGCTCGGCCCGCACGGTGTACAGCTCGGCCAACTGGTTGTGGTCCAGCGATGCGACGATCAGGCTGCGCCCGTCGCGCACCAGCATGGCCTGGGTCTCCAGCCGCTGCAGCGCCTCGCGCACAGGGGTGCGGCTGACGCCGAACCGCTCGGCCAGCTCGGATTCGACCAGCCGGTCGCCGGGGCGGTATGTGCCGCCTTCGATGGCGGTCAGGATCAGGGAATAGGCGTCTTTCATCCGCGAACGATTGGCCCGCGCGCGCCGAATTGCAAGCGGCCAGCGCGCAAGCTATGCCTCTGCCATGGATTTTTCGCATGTCACCGCCTGGATCTTCGATCTGGACAACACTCTCTACCCGCCCGAGGCGCAGCTTTTCGCGCAGATCGAGGTGCGGATGACCGCCTGGATGATGCGCGCGCTGGACGTGCCGCAGGATCATGCGAACCGCCTGCGCGCGGATTACTGGCGGCTGCACGGCACCACGCTGGCCGGGCTGATGGCCGAACATCAGGTCGATCCCGCGGCCTATCTGGCCGACGTGCACGACATCGACTTTTCCGTGCTGACCCCCGACCCGGACCTGGCCGCGGCCATCGCGGCCCTGCCGGGGCGGCGGATCATCCACACCAATGGCGACGCGGGTTATGCCCGCCGCGTGCTGGCCGCCCGCGCACTGCCCGAGGACCTGTTCGACGCCGTCTATGGCATCGAGGAGGCGGGCTTTCACCCCAAGCCCGACCCGCGCGCCTATGCGCCGATCCTGGCCGCGTCCGGCATTGATCCCACGCGGGCCGCGTTCTTCGAGGATGACCCGCGCAACCTGATCGTCCCGCACGACCTGGGCATGCGCACCGTGCTGGTGGGCGACGGTCGCCACGGGCCCGACGCGCTGACCGGCGGGGTCGGCCCGCATGTTCAGCACCGCACCCATGACCTGACCGGCTTTCTGCGCGCGCTGGTCTGACTGCGACAGCGCCGCCCCTTTCCCCCGCCCGCGCGGCGGGGCAGTCTGACCCGGAACCGAAGGGGCCTGCCATGACCGACACGCGCATCGACGACATCGACATCCTGATCTCGGGCGGCGGGCTGGCCGGTCTGATCGCCGCCTGCGCCTTCGGGGCCCAGGGGTTCTCGGTCCTCTGCGTCGATCCCGCCCCCCCGGTGACGGAGGAGGACGCGGCGGGCGCCGACTTGCGCTCGACCGCCTTCCTGATGCCCTCGGTCGCGCTTTTCGAACGCATCGGGCTGTGGGAGCACCTCGCCCGCCACGCCACCGCGTTGCAGGTGATGCGCATCGTCGATGCCGGGGGCGCCACCGCCACGCCGCGCCTGACCCGCGACTTCGACGCGGCCGAGATCGGCGACCAGCCCTTTGGCTGGAACCTGCCCAACTGGCTGATGCGGCGCGAGCTGATGGCGCGCATCCAGGCCCTACCCTCGGTCCGGGTGATCCACGGCATTGGCACGGCGACGGTCCTGCCCCGATCCGAAGGCGCGGTCGTGACCCTGACCGACGGCCGCCGCCTGCGCGCCCGCCTGCTGATCGGCGCGGACGGCCGCGATTCCGCGGTCCGTCGCGCCTTGGGCATCGGCACGCGCACCTGGCGCTATGGGCAAAAGGCGCTGGCCTTTGCCGTGACGCATGAACAGCCCCACCACAACGTCTCGACCGAGGTGCACCGCTCCGGCGGGCCCTTCACGCTGGTCCCTCTGCCCGACCGCGAAGGACAGCCCGGTTCGGCCGTGGTCTGGATGGACGACGCCGCCGCCATCGACGCGCTGCTGGCCCTGCCCGCCCCAGACTTCGAAGCCGCGCTGAACGACCGCTCCGCCGGTGTGCTGGGGCACCTGCGCCAGGCGACCCCCCTGACCGCCTGGCCGATCGTCAGCCAGATCGCCGACCGCTTCGCCGGCCCCCGCACCGCGCTGATCGCCGAGGCCGCGCATGCCCTGCCCCCCATCGGCGCGCAGGGCCTGAACATGAGCCTGGCCGACCTCTCGGCGCTGCTGGAGCTCAGCCGCGCCGACCCGGGCAGCGCCGACAGCCTTGCCCGCTACAACCGCACGCGCCGCCCGGACGCCTATGCACGCATCCTGGCCATCGACGCCCTGAATCGCGCCAGCCAGGCGCAGCTGCGCCCGCTGCGCGACCTGCGCGCCGCGGCTCTGGGCGGGTTGTACGGAATCGCACCCGTGCGCCGGATGATGATGCGGGCCGGCCTGGGTCTAAGCTAAGACACCGGCACCGCGCGACACCGGGGGGTGCGGGGGGCTGGCCCCCCGCCGTCGCGGGACGCACTCAGATCAGGCCCGCATGCTCCAGCGCCGCGTCGATCAGATGGCGCGTCGGTTCGGTCAGCGGCGTCAGCGGCAGGCGCACCCGCTCGTGGCACAGGCCCAGGCGCGACATCGCGTATTTCGCGCCCACCAGCCCCGGTTCGACGAAGATCGCCAGATGCAGCGGCATCAGCCGGTCCTGGATCTCCAGCGCCGCCGCGTAATCGCCGCGCAGCGTGGCCTCCTGGAACTGCGCGCACAGGCGCGGGGCGACGTTCGCGGTCACGCTGATGCAGCCCACCCCGCCATGCGCGTTGAAGCCCAGGGCCGTCGCATCCTCTCCGGACAGCTGGATGAAATCCGCCCCGCAGGTCATGCGCTGGCAGCTGACGCGCTCCAGCTTGCCGGTCGCGTCCTTGACCCCGATGATCGACGGGATCTTCGCCAGGACGCCCATCGTCTCGGGCATCATGTCGACAACCGACCGCCCGGGGATGTTGTAGATAATGATCGGCAGGTCGCAGGCATCCGTCAGCGCGGTGTAATGCGCGATCAGCCCCGCCTGTGTCGGCTTGTTGTAATAGGGCGTGACGACCAGACCCGCATCCGCGCCCACGCTGGCCGCGTGCTGCAAGAGGCCGATGCCCTCGCGCGTGGAGTTCGACCCGGCGCCCGCGATGACCGGGATGCGACCGTTCACCGCACGCACCACCTCCTCGATGACGGTGCGATGCTCGTCATGGGTCAGGGTGGGGCTTTCGCCGGTGGTGCCCACGGGCACGATGGCGTGGCTGCCCTGTTCGACATGCCATTCGACCAGCTTCTTCAGCGTGTCCAGATCCAGCTCGCCGTCCGGGGTGAACGGCGTGACCAGGGCTGGCATCGACCCTTTGAACATGACACGCTCCATGATGATCCTTGGTGAAAGCAGGCAATTGCGCGGCCATCCCTAACCAAGGGCCGCGAACTTGCCAAGGTTGTGAATTGCACGCGGGGCGTTTGACGGTGACACAGGGTGGTGATGCGACTTCTGCGTGACATGACGATGGTGGGCCTTCTGGCCCTGTCCCTGGCCCTGCCCGCACGGGCCGAGGATCCGGGCGCGATGGCGCTGGCCCTGGCCGCGACCCAGGTTCAGGACTGGGTGACCGCACGCGACGCCGCCCGCGCCGCAGGCCCCTTGGGCGAGGCGCTGGTCGGCTGGCACGCCCTGCGCGCAGGCCACGGCGATTTCGCCGATTACGCGGGCTTTCTGCGCAACCATCCCGACTGGCCCGGCCTCGACCTGCTGATCCAGCGCGGAGAGGCGCGGCTGCGCCCCGGCGCCGATCCCGACGACATCCGCCTGTGGTTCGACGGCCGCAGCCCCACCACGCGGGCCGGCCTGAACGCGCTGACCGCGATCCTGCCCGACGCCGATGCCGCCCGGACCCGCCAGGCCTTCTTCACCACGCAACCCCTGCCGGCCGAGGACGAGGCCGCCCTGCTGGCCGCCTTTCCCGAACTGCTGCCGCTGATCCCCGCGCGCATCACCGCGATGCTGGATGCGGGGGAATGGGCACAGGCCGAACGCCTGCTGCCCCGCCTGCCCGAGGCCGACCGCCCCCTGCCCCGCGCCCGGATCGCCGTGCAGGCGGGCCGTGCCGGCGTCGACGACCTGATCCTGGCGCTGCCTGCCGACCTGCGCGCCGACCCCGGCCTGGCGATGGACCGCTTCGACTGGCGCGTGGGCGCAAAGCAGCATGAGGGCGCCCAGGCCCTGCTGCTGGAATCCTCGACCAGCGCGGAGGCGCTGCGCATTCCGGCGCGATGGGCGTCGATGCGGGTGGATTACACGCGGCTGGCCATGCGGAACGGCGACTGGGACCGCGCGCTGCGCTTGGCCACGCCGCATTTTCTGACGCCCGACAACCGCCATTACGCCGACCTGGAATGGCTGGCGGGCTTTGCCGCGTTGAAGGCCGGCGATGCGGCCCGCGCGCTGACGCATTTCGACCATCTGGAAACCGTCGTCGGCGCCGCGATCAGCAAGTCGCGCGCCTTCTACTGGCAGGGTCGCGCGCATGAGGCCCTGGGCGACGATGCCGCCGCACGCACGGCCTTTGGTGCGGCGGCCGACCTGCCCGGTACCTATTACGGTCAGTTGGCGATGGAGAAGGTCGGCCGCAGCCTGCCCGCCGATTACGCCGTGGCCGACGCGGCCATCGACACCCTGCCCGACTGGCGCGGCAGTGCGCTGCGCGAGAATCCGATCTTTCGCGCAGGCCTGTGGCTGGTTGCCAGCGGACGGCGCGACGATGCGCAGCGCTTTCTGCTGCACTTGGCGGAAACCGCGGCCCCCGACGACATCGCCCGCATGTCGCGCCTGATGTACGAGGCCGGGACCCCCTGGCACGGGCTGCGCCTGGCCAAGCAGTCGGCGAACCAGGGCGTGATCTGGCCCGTCGCGCATTTCCCCCTGACCGGGCTGGAGCGCGAGGATCTGGGTCCGCCGCCGGAACTGGTCATGGCCATCGCGCGGCAGGAATCCGAATTCAACCACACGGCCTCCAGCCCCGTCGGCGCGCAGGGGCTGATGCAGGTGATGCCCGGCACCGCCGAACAGGTCACGCGCCAGATCGGCATGCCCTATGACCTGGCGCGGCTGTCCAGCGATGCCAGCTACAACGCGCGGATCGGGTCGCAATACCTGATCGACCTGGCCGACCGGTTCGGCCCGTCCGTGGCGCTGATCGCGGCGGGCTACAATGCCGGGCCGGGGCGGTCCGCGCGTTGGCTGAACGATTTCGGCGACCTGCGCCGCGATGCCGATCCCGTGGACTGGGTCGAGCTGATCCCCTTCGACGAGACGCGCAATTACGTCATGCGCGTGGCCGAGGCGCTGCCGATCTATCGTGCGCGCATCCATGGCACGCCCGCGCCGGTCGTCACCCGGTGGGACCTGTCGGGCGGCGGTGCGGTGCCGCCCCCGCCGGCGCGGCTGACGCTGGCCCTGTCGGCCAAGCCGCGGCCCAAACCCTTCATCGGTCCGCGCCTGCCCGAAGGCTGGTTCAGCGCGACCGCATCCGCTGTCGCCACAGAGTGAACAGGCTGGCCGCGACGACGATCGCGGCCCCGATCACGACGTTGGCGCGCAGCGACTCGTTGAACAGGACCACCCCCAGGATGCTGACCCAGACCAGCTGCGTATAGCCGAAGGGCTGCAGGGCCGACGCCTCGGCCAGCTCATAGCTGCGGATCATAAGGTAATGCGAGGTCATGCCGCAGACGCACAGGCAGGCCATCCAGACCCAGTCCATCGGCGCCAGCCACTGCCAGTCCCAGATGCCCACCAGCGTCATGGCCACCGCCCCTGACACCCCGGTCCAGAAAAAGCTGACCATCGCCGGATCGTCGCGCGACACATGCCGCGTCAGCAGGCCGTACAGCGCGAACATCAGCGCGGCCGCAAAGGGCAGCAGCGCCGCCATGCTGATGACCCCGCCGCCGGGGTTCAGGATCACGATGATCCCGGCAAAGCCCACCGCAATGGCGGTCCAGCGCCGCCAGCCGACCGCCTCGCCCAGGACCGGCCCGGACAGGGCCGCGACCAGCAGCGGATAGACGGAAAAGACCGCATGGGTCTCGATCAGGCCCAGACGGACGAAGGCCTCGACCATGATCAGCACCTCCAGCGCCAGGATCACGCCGCGGGCGATCTGGGTCAGGGGGCGTTTCGTGCGGATGGCGCGTTTCAACCCGCCCGGCTGGCGCGCGACCAACGCGATCACGAACAGCGCAAAGACCCAGTACCGGATCATCACGATCAGCACCGGCGGATAGCCCCCGCCCAGGATGCGAGAGAACACGTCCTGGAAGGCGAAGATCAGGCTGACCGCGCACATCATGGCGATGGCAAGACCGGTGCGGTCGCGCATGGGGGCCTGCCCCTGCGGCGGAACCGGTGGCGGCGCCGCGACGGCGGCGGATGCGGCATAGGGCTGGGTCGGTCGGTCGTCGGACATAAGCGGGCGCCTTCAGGGTTGTCCCCTGTTGCGCCCGCCATTCCGCAAGGTCAAGCGAGGGTCAGGGTTGCACGGTCTGCAACCCTGACCTGTTGCAGCCTAGTCGCGGGCGCGGATGATCTTGGCGAAGGGGTCCAGCAGGGTGGGGTTCGCCGCGATGAGGCGACCCGATTCCAGCGGATCGTCGCCCTCGCGGATGCCGTGGACGAAGCCGCCGGCCTCGCGCACCATCAGGATGCCCGCGGCCACGTCCCAGGATTTCGTGCCGCGTTCCCAATAGCCGTCGAATCGGCCGCCGGCGACATAGGCGAGGTTCAGCGCCGCGGACCCGAAACCGCGCACGCCCGCACAGACGGGCATCAGCTGGGCCAGATCCTGGATCATCGCGGGCAGCGGGCCGGTCCCGGCATGCGGGATCCCGGTCGAGAACACCGATTCGGACAGCTTGGTGCGGCCCGACACGCGCAGGCGCTGGTCGTTCATATAGGCGCCGGTGCCCTTTTCGGCCACGAACATCTCGTCCTTGGCGGCGTCGAAGATGACCGCGGCGACGATCTCCTTCTTGTGCTCCAGCGCGATGGAGACGGCCCAATGCGGCAGGCCGTGCAGGAAGTTCGTCGTCCCGTCCAGCGGGTCCACGATCCAGCGACGGGTGGGGTCGTCGCCCTCGGTCTTGCCGGTCTCCTCGCCCAGCCAGCCATAGCTGGGGCGGGCGGTCATCAGCTCTTCCTTGATCAGGCGTTCGGCCTCGCGGTCGGCGCGGGTGACGAAATCGCCGGCGCCCTTGACGCTGACCTGAAGGTTCTCGACCTCGCGGAAGTCCTTGACGAGGGCGCGACCCGCCTTGCGGGCGGCCTTGATCATCACGTTCAGATTGGCGCTTGCCATCGGGTGCTCCGGGAATTGGGGTTGGCCGCGTCATAGGGCAGACGCGGCGGAAAGCCAAGCATCACGCACCGGCCTAGCTGGACGGGCCGCGCAGCATCCGCAGGGGTTCGGTGCGCGATAGGCGCAGCACATGCGCCATGTAGGGCTGCGACAGGTCGTCCGACCGAACCGCCGCGTACAGACGGCGGCGGATCCCCTGCGGCCCCAGCGGCAGCAGCACCAGTTCCGGGTTCGCGGCCTCGCGCCGCAGGACCCAGTCCGGCATGACCGCGACGCCCCGCCCCGATGCCACCAGCATCAGCGCCACCGCGGTCAGTTCGACCGTGCGCTGGCGCGCGGGTTCGATGTTCGCGGGCGTCAGGAACTGGCTGAAGACGTCCAGCCGTGCGCGGTCCATGGGATAGGTGATCAGCGTCTCGGCGGCCAGATCGGCGGGATCGGCATGGCCCTTGGCCGCCAGCGGATGGCCCGCCGGCACGACCAGGGTCGGCGCATAGTCGAACAGCGGCTGAAAGGTGACGCCCGCCAGATCCTCGGGGTCCGAGGAGATCACCAGGTCCACCTCCTCGCGCACCAGCGCGGGCAGCGCGCCAAAGGCCAGGCGCTGGCGGATGTCCACGTCCACGTCGGGCCAGGCGCGGCGAAAGATGTCCAGCACCGGCAGCAGCCAGTCAAAGCAGGCATGGCATTCCATCGCGATGTGCAGTCGGCCGATGCGCCCGGCCTCGACGCCCTTGAACTCTGCCTCGGTCGCCTCGACCAGGGGCAGGACCTGTTCGGCCAGGCGCAGCAGGCGCATGCCCGCGGCGGACAGGCGCATGGGCTTGGCGCGACGCACGAACAGCTGGGCACCCGACTGTTCCTCCAGCGCCTTGACCTGGTGGGACAGCGCGCTCTGCGTGATGTTCAGCACCTCGGCGGCGCGGGCCAGGCCGCCCTGTTCGTGGATCGCATGCACGGTGCGCAGATGGCGCAGTTCCAGATGCATGATGAAACGCCCTCACGTTGATGTTGAAGATTATGAATTTGTTTCACGCCGTGCCCCATGGCACAAGAGCCGCCAACACGAAGGGATTCGCCATGACCACGCCGAACGTCAGCTTTGAGTTCTTCCCGCCCAAGACGCTGGAAGCCTCGTTCAAGCTGTGGGAGACCGCCAAGGTGCTGGCCCCGCTGGCCCCCGATTTCGTGTCGGTCACCTATGGCGCCGGCGGCACGACCCGCAAGCTGACCCATGAGGCCGTGACCACGATCAACCGCCAGTTCGGGTTGCAGGTGGCGGCGCATCTGACCTGCGTCGAGGCCACCCGCGCCGAGACGATGGAGATCGTGCAGTCCTATGCCGATGCCGGGATCACCCAGATCGTGGCGCTGCGCGGCGATGCGCCCAAGGGGGCCGACCGCTTCACCCCGCATGACGACGGCTTCGCCAACTCGGTCGAACTGATCGAGGCGATCGCCGCGCGCGGCGACATGACGATCCGCTGCGGTGCCTATCCCGAACCGCACCCGGACAGCGCCGATGGCGATGCCGACGTGACCTGGCTGAAGCGCAAGATCGAGGCCGGGGCCACCAGCGCCATCACGCAGTTCTTCTTCGAACCCGAAACCTTTTTCCGCTTTCGCGACAAATGCGTCGCGGCCGGCATCGACGCGCCGATCATCCCCGGCCTGCTGCCGGTCCAAAGCTGGGCCGGGACCAAGCGGTTCGCCGCGACCTGCAACACCACCGTCCCGGACTGGGCCGAGGAGGCGTTCCAGCTTGCGGCCCTGGACGGCCCCGACGCACAGCGTGCGCTTGCGACCGACCTGTCGGTGGACCTGTGCGAAAAGCTGATCGCGGGCGGCGTGGACCAGCTGCATTTCTATACGCTGAACCGTCCCGAACTGACCCGCGACGTCTGCGCCGCCCTGGGTGTGCGCCCCAAGGCCGGGCTGGAGGCCGTGGCCTGACCACCCCTTAGGCCGGATCGACGGGCGGGCGGCGCCAGCGCGCGGCGATGGTGGCGGGCGATCTGCGACGCGGCGGGCGGTGCGCAGTCAGGTGTCCGGTCAGGCGGGCCGGGCCGGCAACGGGTCTTGGCACCGTCGGATGCAGCGCCTCGGTCATGTAGCGGCCGGCAAGGCGGGGCGTGCGCGCCAGGAACGCCTTGCCCCAGTTGCGCCACGACCCGATCGACGGCGCCGCGGCATCTCCCGGAAACAGCCCCCGCCATCCAGGCGGCAACGGCAGGCCGACCTGTTCGGCCCGATCCAGCATCCAGACCAGCGGGATGTTCGCCAAGGGCCGCGACATCTCGAACCCGGACAGCTGTCCGCCGATGTCGGGATGCGCGCCGCGAAACCACATCTGTTCGATCCGGCCCGCCGCATGGGCATCGTCCCACAGCAGCGGCGCAAAGGCGGCGCGGGTCTCATCCAGGGCCAGGGCCTGGAACCCGTGCTCGATTCCCTGCCCCAGATGCGCGTCGTGAAAGCGGAACCGCGGCTCTGTCAGCATCCACAGCACCGGCAGCCGCAGGCCCAGGGCCATCACCGTGTCAAAACAACCGACCATGCGGATCGGCGCCTGCGCATGACAGCGCCTGCGCCGGAAGGCGGCCATCGCCTGCGGCGTGCCCCCCTGGTGGTAATAGCGCCAGGCCAGCCGGATGTGGCGTTCGGTCGCCGCCTGCGCCTGCAGCAGGCCCACGCGACTGATCATCCCCGCCAAGCTGCGGATCGCGAAGGCCCCGCGGGAATAGCCCATCATGAAGATCCGGTCGCCGGGGCGATAGCCGCTGGCCAGCCAGCCATAGGCATCGGTGATGCGGGTTTCCAGGATGCGGCCCATGACCAGGTCGGGCAGCGTGCGCCAGCGGGTCCATTGCTGTCCCATGCCGTAATGGACACGGATGCGTCCGGGCGGCAGGGCGCCCAGCTGGCCCGTCAGCAGGCGGTGGATGCGGCCGATGGAACTGCGCCTGCCATCGGCCAGCGACGCGAAGGTGCCGTCCATCAGCACAACATGGATGGTGGGTGGTCTGGTCACGCTCATGCCCCCAAGCCTAGCATGGGGGCATGAGCAAACCGTTACGACAGCCGCATCACGGTCGCGTTGGTCATCGCGCCGAAACCGTTGAATCGCGTGTTCGTGACCGTCGAATAGGCGCCCGCGCCGTGGAAGATCACGAAATCGCCTTCCTGGATCGTGTCGGGCAGCGCCAGTTCGCCCGGCAGGCGGTCGACCGAATCGCAGGTCGGGCCAAAGATGACGCGGCCGCCGGCCTCGCCCTCGCGCGGGGTGCCCTTGGGGGTCAGGACCTCGATGCGGTCGATGTTGCCGATGATCGGCAGCTCGGCCAGGCCGCCATAGACGCCGTCGTTCAGGAACACGTGACCGCCGTCGCGCACGCCCTTGACCCGGGTGATCAGCGCATAGGCGTCGGCCACGATGCCGCGGCCCGGTTCGCAGACCAGGTCGGGCGCGTCGGCGCCGAACATCTCGGTCACGGTGTCGGCGATCTCCTGGAAGATCGAGGTCAGGTCGGGCTCGACGCCCACGACGCGGTGCGAGGGGAAACCGCCGCCCACGTTCAGGCGCACCGCGCGCACGCCCGCCATGTCGCAGATGTCCTTGGATACGCGGATATAGCTTTCCCATGCGATCGGGTCGGTGCATTGCGTGCCCGGATGGAAGGTCAGCGACGGGACGTATCCACGGCGCGCGACCTCTGCCAGCAGCTCGGCCGCCAGTTCGGGCGATGCACCGAACTTGGAGCCGAAGTCATAGGCCGCGCCCAGCACCGGCAGCTTGAAGCGGGGCGATATCTCGACCCCCTTGCCGTCGACCTGGGTCGGCACCTGATCGAACAGCTTGTCCAGTTCGGACCGGCTGTCCACGGACCAGGCGCGGATGTTCTGGGACACGCCGTGCGCGATCTCGGACCTTGCGCGGACGGGATTGTGGTAATGGCGCGCAGCATGCGGCGCCATGCGGCCGATCAGGTCGATCTCGAAGGGCGAGGCCACGTCGAAACCGCGGATGCCGGCGGCGACAAGGTTCTGGATCACGGCCTCGTCGGGGTTGGACTTGACCGCATAGGTCACCAGCCCCGGAAAGCCGTCGATGAATTGCCGCGCACGGTCCTGCAAGACTGTCGGCGCGAAGACCATGACCGGATGTTCCGGGGCCAGATGTCGGATGACCTCGGCCGGATTTTCCCAGACGGTCTTCTGTTGTCCCATTGCGGTTCCTTTCGCACGAGGCTGGATGATGGGTTGCGGTCCTGCAACCCGGAATGGCGCTTTTGAGTTCCGATTTCACCGATGAAAAGGCTAGAATCGCATGTCATCCCGGTTATTATGACGCAGTTCATGTCATTTTGACGAAACAGGCAGGCAGGCGCGGCTTTGGACGATCTGGATCGCAACATTCTGGCGCAGCTGTCGGGCGACGCGCGCATGTCGGTGGCGGTGCTGGCCCGCCGCCTGCGCGTCGCGCGCTCGACCGTGCAGGCCCGGCTGGAGCGGCTGGAGAGCACCGGTGCCATCGCCGGATACACGCTGCGCCTGGGAGAGGCCGCGCGCGGGGCCCGCATCCGCGCCACCGTCCTGCTGGGCATCGAGCCCCGTGCCCAGCCCGGCGTGCTGTCGCGGCTCAAGTCCCTGCCCCAGGTCGAGCGTGTGCACACCACCAGCGGCCGGGTCGACCTGCTGCTGCAGCTGGCCACATCCTCGACGACCGAGCTGGACGAGACGCTGGACCGCATCGGCGGGATCGAGGGCGTGCGGTCGTCCGAAAGCCTGATCCACCTGGCGACCAAGCTGGATCGCGCCGTCTAGGCGCGACGCCTGTTGCCTCGAATCCCCTGCGGGCGGACACTGTGCCCACCGACGCAAGGGAGGATGCGATGAGCTATTATTCCGGCTTCGTGCTGGCCGTGCCCGCGGACAAGCGCGACGAATATGCCGATCACGCGACCAGGGCCTGGCCGGCGTTCAAGCGTCACGGCGCGCTGCGCCTGGTCGAATGCTGGGGCGAGGACGTGCCCCACGGCAAGCGCACCGACTTCTATCGCGCGACCGAGGCCACCGGCGACGAGGTCCCGGTGCTGTCCTGGATCGAATGGCCCGACCGTGCCACCGCGGATGCCGCATGGGCCGCGATGATGACCGAGGACCACCCCGACATGGCCGACATGCCCTTTGACGGCGCGCGCATGTTCTGGGGCGGCTTTGCCCCCATCGTGGACCTGCGCTGACGGGCCCGGCCGCGAACCGCCACGGATGACATGCCCGGTGCCGACGGGCTTGGCCTTTGGCCCCGCATTCGCTAATCCCGCTGCAACAGATGGGGTGATGCGATGACGATGGACAAAAGCTTTGATGCGGCGGATGCCGAGGCCCGGATCGCGGCCGAATGGGAACGCCGGAACGCGTTTGCCGCCGGGGCCAATGCCCGGCGGTCGGAAACCTTCACCGTGATGATCCCGCCCCCCAACGTCACCGGCAGCCTGCATATCGGCCACGCGCTGAACAACACGCTGCAGGACATCCTGGTCCGCTGGCACCGGATGCGGGGCTTTGACACGCTGTGGCAGCCGGGTCAGGACCATGCGGGCATCGCCACCCAGATGGTCGTCGAACGCCGCATGGCCGAACGGGGCGAACCCGGCCGGCGCGAGATCGGGCGCGACGCCTTCACCGCCAAGATCTGGGACTGGAAGCGGGAATCCGGCGACACGATCATAAACCAGCTGAAGCGCCTTGGCGCCAGCGCAGACTGGAGCCGCAATGCCTTCACCATGTCCGGGGCCCCCGGCGCGCCCGCGGGCGAGGAGGGCAATTTCCATGACGCGGTGATCCGGGTCTTCGTGGATCTCTACAACAAGGGCATCATCTATCGCGGCAAGCGGCTGGTGAACTGGGACCCGCATTTCGAGACCGCGATCAGCGACCTGGAGGTCGAGAACCGCGAGGTTCCGGGCCACATGTGGCACTTCAAGTACCCGCTGGCCGGTGGCGAGACCTATGAATACGTGGAACGCGACGAAGACGGCCGCGTGACCCTGCGCGAGACGCGCGATTACATCAGCATCGCCACGACCCGCCCCGAGACCATGCTGGGCGACGGCGCGGTTGCCGTGCATCCGTCAGACGCGCGCTATGCCCCCATCGTCGGCAAGCTGGTCGAGATCCCGGTCGGCCCCAAGGAACACCGCCGCCTGATCCCGATCATCACCGACGAATACCCCGACCCCGATTTCGGGTCCGGCGCGGTCAAGATCACCGGCGCGCATGATTTCAACGACTATGGCGTGGCGATGCGCAACGGCATCCCGCTCTATGCGCTGATGGACGGCAAGGGCGCGATGCGCGCCGACGGGCTGTCCTATGCCGACAGCGCCGCCATCGCCTCCCGCGCCGCCGCGGGCGAGGATGTGGGCGACGTCGCCGCCGTGAACCTGGTGCCCGACGACCTGCGCGGTCTGGACCGGTTCGACGCCCGCAAGCGCGTGATCGATGCGATCACTGCCGAGGGCCTAGCCGTCACCTACGTGCACCGCGAGATCGAGCCCGAAACCGGCGCCGAGCATCTGGAACGCCGTCCCGTGATCGACGCCAAGCCGATCATGCAGCCCTTTGGCGACCGGTCCGGCGTCGTGATCGAGCCGATGCTGACCGACCAGTGGTTCGTGGACACCAAGCGCATCGTCGAACCCGCGCTGGAGGCCGTGCGGTCGGGCCGAACCGAGATCCTGCCCGAGCAGCACAAGAAGGTCTATTTCAACTGGCTGGAAAACATCGAGCCTTGGACCATCAGCCGCCAGCTGTGGTGGGGCCACCAGATCCCGGTCTGGTACGACGCTGAGGGCAACCAGTACTGTGCCCCCTCCGAGGCAGAAGCGCAGGCCATGGCGCCCGGCAAGACACTGCATCGCGACCCGGACGTGCTGGACACTTGGTTCAGTTCGGGCCTGTGGCCCATCGGGACGCTTGGCTGGCCCGAGCCGACCGAGGAGCTGAAGAAGTATTTCCCGACCGACGTGCTGGTCACGGGCTTCGACATCATCTTCTTCTGGGTCGCCCGGATGATGATGATGCAGCTGGAGGTCGTGGGCGATGTGCCGTTCAGGACCGTCTATGTCCACGGGCTGGTGCGCGACGAGAAGGGCGCCAAGATGTCCAAGTCCAAGGGCAATGTCATCGACCCGCTAACGCTGGTGGACGCCTATGGCGCGGATGCGCTGCGCTTCACGCTGACCAGCATGGCGGCGATGGGTCGCGACCCCAAGCTGGGGCCGAAGCATGTCGAGGTGAACCGCAACTTCGTCACCAAGATCTGGAACGCCACCCGTTTCGCGGAAATGAACGGCGTGCGCGGCGGCGGGGTGCGTCCGCAGCCCAGCCATACCGTGAACCGCTGGATCATCGGAGAGACGGCGCGCATCCTGATGGCTGTCGACGAGGCGCTGGCCGCCTATCGCTTCAACGATGCGGCGACGGGGCTTTACGCCTTTGTCTGGGGCAAGGTCTGCGACTGGTACGTGGAATTCGCCAAGCCGCTGTTCGACGGCGGGCATGCCGAGGAGACGCGGGCCACGATGGGCTGGGTGCTGGACCAGTGCTTTGCCATGCTGCACCCGATCATGCCCTTCGTCACCGAGGAGCTGTGGGCGCTGACCGGGGACCGCGACCGCATGCTGGTCCATGGCGACTGGCCGGAACTGGGCGCGGGCCTGATCGACGCAGAGGCTGACCGGCAGATGAACTGGGTCATCGCGCTGATCGAAGGCGTGCGGTCCGCCCGCGCCCAGATGGGCGTGCCGGCGGGCGCCAAGCTGGACCTGGTCGTGACCGAGGCGGACGCCGCGGCCCGCGCGGCGCTGGCCGCCAACGGCCCTCTGATCGAGCGGCTGGCCCGCGTCAACGCGCCCGTCGATGGCGTGGCGGGCAAGGGGATGATCGCGGTGTCGGTGCAGGGGGCGAGCTTCGCGCTGCCCATCGGCGACGTGATCGACGTGGCGGCGGAGACCGCGCGGCTGCAGAAGGCGGAGGCCAAGCTGCGCAAGGATGCCGACGGCCTGTCCAAGCGCCTGTCGAACCCCAAGTTCGTCGAGAATGCCGATGCTGAGGTGATCGAGGAGACCACGGGCAAGCTGGCCGCGCTGGAGGACGACATCGCCCGCCTGCAGGCCGCGCTGACGCAGTTGGCGGCGATGTGAGCCTGCGGCCCGGCCTGCCCCCTCGGGTTGGCCGGGCAAAGGTTTTTCGGCAAGGCGCAAAGGAGGCGCGGATGGGCTGGCTGGAGCGGATCGCCGAGCGGATGATGCTGAAGGCCCGCGCAGAGGGCAAGCTGACGGGGATTGAGGGCGAGGGCAGGCCCCTGCCCGACCGGCCCATCGAGACGGATTCCACGGCGGCGGGGTTCCGGATCATGGCGCAGGCCGGGGTGCTGCCGCCCGAGATCGTGCTGAAGAAGCAGGTGATCGCCGCGCGGGCCCGCCTGTCCGACATGCCCGAGGGCCCCGAACGCGCGGCCCTGCTGGCCGAGATCGCCCGGCTGCAGATGCGTCAGGCCATCGCCGAGGAGGCCCGCCGCCGCTTCATGCGGGACTGAGGGCGGCCAGCGCGCGGGGCAGCGCGTCCTCGAACACGTCCAGTTCGTGGATCGGTGCGGCGCTGATGCGGATGCAGCGGTCCAGGGGGGCGACACCCGGCATGCGGGCGAACACGCCCTCGCGCTCCAGCGCGGCGATCAGGGCGCGGGCAAAGGCGCCATCGCGGTGGGTGTCGAGCGCCACGAAACTCGTGGCCGAGGGCAGCGCGGTCAGGCCGCTGGCGGCGCCGATATCGGCGATGCGCAGCCGGGCGGCCTGAACCTCGGCCACGACATGGGCCAGCCAGCCCTGGTCGGCCAGCGCGGCCAGCGCCCCGGCCTGGGCGATGCGGTTCACCCCGAAATGATTGCGTACCCGGTCGAAACCCGCGATCAGGTCCGGCGCGCCGATCGCATAGCCGATGCGCGCCCCGGCCAGGCCATAGGCCTTGGAGAAGGTCCGCATGCGGATCACCCGCGGATCGTCCGCCGCGATGTCGGGAATGGCCGAGGCCGGCGCGAATTCCGCATAGGCCTGGTCCAGCACCAGCAGGCAGTCGGGCGGCAGCCGGTCCAGCATCGCCGCGATCACCGTGCCGTCGTGCCAGGTGCCCATCGGATTGTCGGGATTGGCCAGATAAAGCAGCCGCGCGCCGGTGGCATGGGCACGCGCGACCAGGGCGTCGGGATCTTCGGCGTCGTCGCGATAGGGAACCTTGTGCAGCACCCCACCGAAGCCCGCGACGTGATAGTTGAAGGTCGGATAGGCCCCGTCCGAGGTGACCACCGCATCGCCCGGCGCGACCATCATCCGCACCAGGTTGCCCAGCAGGCCGTCGATGCCCTCTCCGACCATGATGCTGTCCGGGGTGGTGCGGTGATGGGCCGCCAGCGCGTGGGACAAATCAAAGCTGGGCGCGTCGCCGTATTTCCAGACCTGGCCCACGGCCTCGCGCATGGCGCGGGCGGCCAGCGGGCTGGGTCCGAACGCGCTCTCGTTCGCACCAAGGCGGGCGGCGAAGGACACGCCGCGGCGGCGTTCCAGGGTTTCGGGGCCGACAAAGGGCACGGTCGCGGGCAGGCCCGCCACCAGGGGCACAAAGGGCGGCATCAGAACGCGCGAAAGGTCATGGTGGTCAGGGTGCGGCTGATATGCGGAATGTCGAACAGTCGGTCCGACAGGAAACGGCCGACATCCTGGTCCTCGGGGATGTAGACCTTGGCGATCAGGTCGAAATCGCCGGAGGTGGAATAAAGCTCGCTGACGACCTCGCGGTCGTAGATGGCCTCGGCGACCTGATAGGTCCTGCCGGGCTCGCAGCGGAACTGGACGAAGACGGCGCGCATGAAAAAGCTCCTGTTTGAGGGCAGGTTAGACCGTGGCCGCGGCGCGGGTCCAGTCCCCGCGCGCGTGGCCGCGCCAGAACCGCCGCATCAGCAGCACCGCGGCAAAGGTCAGCCCGACGCACAGGCCCAGCCACAGGCCCGCGGGGCCGAAGCCCAGGGGAAAGGCCAGCGCCCAGGCCACCGGCATGCCCACGACCCAATAGCTGAAGCCCGCGATCCACATCGGCACCTGCGTGTCCTGGACCCCGCGCAGGAAGCCCAGGGCGATCACCTGGAACGCATCGGTCAGCTGGAACAGCGCGGCATACATCAGCAGCATCGCGCCAAGCGCCACGATCTGCGGGGCCTGCGGATCGGTCGGGTCCAGATACAGCCGCACCAGCTGTTCGGCAAACAGCAGGTACAGCATGATGGCCACGGCGGCAAAGGCCAGCGACATCCACACGACCGTGACCGCCGCATCGCGCATCCAGGCGCGATCGCCGCGGCCCTTGGCCTGGCCCACCCGGACGGTCGCGGCGTTGGAGAGCCCCAGATGCGCCATGAAGGTGATCGAGGTGATCTGCAGCGCGATGCCGTGGGCGGCCAGCTGGGGCGTCCCGATCCAGCCCATCATGATGTTCGAGGCGACGAACAGTCCGCCCTCGGCCACCATGGTCAGGCCGATGGGCCAGCCGATCCGCGCGATCTGGCGCATGGCCTGCCAGTCGGGGCGCCAGAAGCGCTGGAACAGGTTGTACTTGCGCGCGACGGGCACCCAGCCCGCATAGGCGATCAGGGCCAGCAGCTGGGCCACCTGGACGGTGACGCTGGCGATGGCGGCGCCGCGCACGCCCAGTTCGGGCGCGCCCAGGTTGCCGAAGATCAGCACCCAGTTCAGCGCAAGGTTCAACGGCAGCCCGGCCAGGGTGACCCACATGACGACCTGCGTCCGCTCCAGCGCGGCCAGATAGGATGACAGGGTCAGCTGGCCCAGGACCACCGCCAGGCCCCAGCCCGCGATGCGCAGGTAATCCTGCGCCAGCGCGCTGACCGTGTCGGTCTGGCCCAGGGCCTGCAGGATCGGTTCGGACCACCACATCAGCGGCATCACGGCCAGGGCATAGCCGGCCGACAGCCACAGCGCCATCCGGGCCCCGCGGCGGACCTCGGTCTCTCGGGCGGCGGCGACATGGGCGGCGATCAGGCCCAGCACGCCGATGCCGAAGCCCATGCCCAGAAAGAACAGGATGTGGAAGAAGCTGGTCGCGATGACCAGGGCGGCCAGCGGCTCGACCCCGTACCAGCCGACCATGACCGTGTCGCCCACGCCGATGGCCATGCGCGCCAGGTGGCTGCCGATCAGCGGCAGGCCCAACGACAGGGTCGCAAGAACATGGGGGCGGTATCGGCTGTGCATCGTCCTGCCATATCCGCAGCCGCAAAATGCGGCAAGGGGCGGCATTGCACGCCCTGCAACATTTCGCGCCGCATCGGCGGAAAGGCGGCGGCGGGGCGGGTCCGCGCGGCTTGCCGCCCCTGCCCCCATCTGCGATAGATCGCGCGAACACCGACCCCAGGAGGCCCCCGATGAGCTTTCGCGCCCGCCATCTTCTGGGCATCGACCATCTCAAGCCCGACGAGATCGTGTCGCTGTTGGACCTGTCCGAGGATTACGTCAGCCTGAACCGTCGCACGGTCAAGCATTCCGATGCGCTGGCCGGCATGACCCAGATCAACATGTTCTTCGAGAACTCGACCCGCACCCAGGCCAGCTTCGAACTGGCAGGCAAGCGGTTGGGCGCGGACGTGATGAACATGGCCGTCGCGCAGTCGTCGGTGAAGAAGGGCGAGACGCTGATCGATACGGCGCTGACGCTGAACGCGATGCAGCCCGACCTGCTGGTGGTGCGCCATCCGCATTCCGGCGCGGTGAACCTGCTGGCGGAGAAGGTCAACTGCGCGGTCATCAATGCGGGCGACGGGCGGCACGAACATCCGACGCAGGCGCTCCTGGACGCGCTGACCATCCGCCGCGCCAAGGGGCGGCTGCAGCGCCTGACCATCGCCATCTGCGGCGACATCGCCCACAGCCGCGTGGCCCGGTCGAACCTGATCCTGCTGGGCAAGATGGAGAACCGCATCCGCCTGATCGGCCCCGCGACGCTGATGCCCGCCGGCGTGGCGGACATGGGGGTCGAGCTGTACGAGGACATGCGCGAGGGGCTGCGCGGCGCCGACGTCGTCATGATGCTGCGCCTGCAGAAGGAGCGGATGGATGGCGGCTTCATCCCGTCCGAACGCGAATACTTCCACCGCTTCGGGCTGGATGCGGAAAAGCTGGCCCTGGCCGCGCCAGACGCGATCGTCATGCATCCGGGTCCGATGAACCGCGGGGTCGAGATCGACGGCACCATCGCCGACGACATCAACCGCAGCGTCATCCAGGACCAGGTCGAGATGGGAGTCGCCGTCCGCATGGCCGCCCTGGACCTGCTGGCCCGCAACCTGCGCGCCAGCCGTGGCCGCGCCGCCGCCGGAGAATCCTGATGGACCTGATCTTCCGCAACGCCCGCCTGATCGACCCCGAGGCCCAGACCGACGACATCGGCAGCCTGCGCGTCACCGACGGCCGCATCGCCGGACGCGGCGCGCCCGAGGAAGCCGCCCCCGAAGGCGCCACCGTCATCGACTGTCGCGGCCGCGCGCTGGCGCCCGGCCTGATCGACTGGGGTGTCAAGATCGGCGAACCGGGCGAACGCCACAAGGAAAGCTTTCGCAGCGCCGGCCGTGCCGCTGCGGCGGGCGGCGTCACCACGATCATCGCGCGCCCCGACACCACGCCCCCCATCGACACCCCCGAGGCGCTGGAATTCGTCGCCCGCCGCGCCAGCGACGCGCCGGTGAACATCCGCCACATGGCCGCCCTGACCAAATCCCGCGAGGGCCGCGAGATGGTCGAGATCGGCTTCCTGACCGATCTGGGCGCGGCGGCCTTCACCGACGGCGTGCGGGTGGTGCGCGACACCAAGCTCTTGGGCCGCTGCATGACCTACGCGCGCGGTCTGGACGCGCTGATCGTGAGCCATCCGCAGGACCCGTCCCTGTCGGCGGGGGCTGCGGCCACCAGCGGCAAGTTCGCATCCCTTTATGGCATCCCCGCCGTCTCCCCCATGGCCGAGGTGATGGGCCTGGACCGCGACCTGGCGCTGGTCGCGATGACGCGCGGGCGCTATCACGCCGACCAGATCACCGTGGCCGCCAGCCTGCCGGCCCTGGCGCGGGCGCGCGATGCAGGGCTGGACGTGACGGCGGGGATCTCGATCCACCACCTGACGCTGAACGAGTTCGACGTGGGCGACTACCGGACCTTCTTCCGCTTCACGCCGCCGCTGCGGTCGGAGGATGACCGTCTGTCCATGGTCGATGCCGTGGCCCAAGGCCTGATCGACACCATCGCCAGCTTTCACACGCCCCAGGACGAGGAATCCAAACGCTTGCCCTTCGAGGCCGCGGCCCCCGGCGCCGTGGGCCTGCAGACCCTGCTGCCCGCGGCCCTGCGCCTGTATCACCAGGGCGGCCTGACCCTGCCGCAGCTGTTCCGCGCCATGGCGCTGAACCCGGCGCGCAGGCTGGGCCTCTCGGCGGGTCGCCTGTCCGACGGCGCCCCCGCCGATCTGGTGCTGTTCGACCCCGACGCACCCTTCGTGCTGGACCGTTTCGCGCTTTTGTCCAAATCCAAGAACACCCCCTTCGACGGCGCGCGCATGCAGGGCCGCGTCCTGGGCACCTGGGTCGCGGGCACCCCCGTCTTCGGAGAACACGCATGATCCTCTGGGCCGTCTTCGGCTATCTTCTGGGCTCTGTCCCCTTCGGCCTGGTCATCACGCGCGCCCTGGGCCTGGGCGATCTGCGCCAGATCGGCTCCGGCAACATCGGCGCGACCAACGTGCTGCGGACGGGCAACAAGGGTGCCGCGCTGGCCACGCTGCTGCTGGATTCGGGCAAGGGCGCCATCGCGGTCCTGCTGGCCCGCCATTTCGGCGGAGAAACCGCCGCGATCCTGGCCGGCGGCGCGGCCTTCTTGGGCCATTGCTTCCCCATCTGGCTGCGCTACAAGGGCGGCAAGGGCGTCGCCACGTTCCTGGGGACGGTGATCGCGCTGAACTGGCCATTGGGCCTGATCGCCTGCGCGACCTGGGCGCTGACCGCCGCGATCACCCGGATCAGCAGCCTCAGCGCGCTTCTGGCGGCCGCGCTGGCCCCGGTCTTTGCCTGGGGCCTGGGGCGGACCGACATCGCGGCGGTCGCGGCCTTCATGGCGGTGCTTATCTTCATCCGGCACCATGCCAATATCAGCCGCCTTCTGGCCGGTACCGAACCCCGGATCGGCCGCAAGTAACGCTCAGCGCTTGGCGACCAGCCCGCGTCCCGGACGCACGGCCCGCACGGGCGCGGCGGCCAGACCGGTGGGCGTGAACGGCCCCTGCATCGGCGGGGCGGCCTCGGGTTCGACGGCGGCGACGGGCAGCGTTCCGCCCAACCGCTGCAGCGCATCGACGCCCCGCCGCGCCGACACCGCGATCGAGATCAGTGCAAGGCAGGCCCCCGCCAGCAGGATCAGTGCGACCAGACCCACCAGCCCCAGAAGGATCGGCCAGGGCGGCACCCCCTCGGCCTGCCGGATCAGCAGCACGACCGCCGCCAGCAGCGCCAGCACCCCCAGCCCAAAGACGGCGGCCACCAACCGGCCGACCCATTGCATCACATCACCGCGCATCGCATGCCCCCGCATCTTTTGCGCCGGGGTGCCACCACCGGCGGCCCAGATCAAGACATCGCGGACGGGCGCAGCTCACACTCGCGTGCGTCGGCATCCGTCATGCGGGACACCCAAGGGGGGTCCGGGGGGACGGGACGTCCCCCCGGCACGTCGCGGGACGCAATCGGCGATCAGTAGGAGTATTCGTCGTAGATCCGCGTCAGGTCGCCGTTCCAGACGCCGCGATACTTCTCCAGCAACTCGTCGGCGGGGACCTTGCCGCTGTCGACGCTTTCCTTCAGCGCGTTCAGGAAATGCGTCTCGTCGGGGACCAGGCCGTCGTTGCCCGACCGGGCGCGGGCCTTCAGCCCGCCTTCGGCAATGGCCAAGACCTCGCGGGCCAGGTCGTGCATCCTCACGCCCCCCGCCTGCGCCTGCAGGCCGTCGCGGCCCGCCGACCGGCGCAGCGCCTCGCGGGTCTCGGCGTCCCATCCCTTGACCAGGTCCCAAGCCGCATCCAGCGCCCCCTGATCATAGGTCAGCCCGACCCACAGCGCAGGCAGCGCGCACAGCCTGCGCCACGGGCCGCCATCGGCCCCGCGCATCTCGATGTATTTCTTGACGCGCGCCTCGGGGAACACGGTGGTCATGTGATCGGCCCAGTCCGACAGGGTCGGCACCTCGCCCGGCAGGGCCGGCAGCTGGCCCTTCAGGAAATCGCGGAAGCTCTGGCCCAGGGCGTCGATGTACTTTCCGTCGCGATAGACGAAATACATGGGCACGTTCAGCACATAATCGACCCAGGCCTCATAGCCGAACCCGTCCTCGAAGACGAAGGGCAGCATGCCGGTCCGCGCCGCATCCAGGTTCTGCCAGATATGCGCGCGCCAGGATTTCATCCCGTTGGGCTTGCCGTCCAAAAAGGGCGAATTGGCGAACAGCGCCGTGGCCACCGGCTGCAGCGCCAAAGCCACGCGCATCTTCTGGACCATGTCGGCTTCGGACGCGAAATCCAGGTTCACCTGCACCGTACAGGTCCGGTACATCATCTGCGTGCCAAGCGTGCCCACCCGACCCATATAGTCGGTCATCAGCCGATACCGCCCCTTGGGCATCATCGGCATGTCATCCTGGCCCCAGATCGGCGCCGCACCCAGGCCGATGAAGCCCGCGCCGATATCGGCGGCGACGGCCTCGACCTCGGCCAGGTGGCCGTTCACCTCGTCGCAGGTCTGGTGGATCGTCTCCAGCGGCGCACCGGACAGTTCCAGCTGGCCGCCGGGCTCCAGGCTGACATTGGCGCCGTCGCGCTCCAGCCCGATCAGCTTGCCGGCCTCCAGGACCGGGGTCCAATTGAAACGGTCGCGCAACCCCTCCAGCATGGCCGTGATCGACACGGGACTCTCATAGGGCAGCGGCATCTTGCGCGCGTCGTCATAGCCGAATTTCTCGTGCTCGACGCCGATGCGCCAGGCGTCCTTCGGCTTCTCGCCGCTGGCGATATAGGCGGCCAGCTGGTCACGATGTTCGATGGGGCCTCCGCCCTGCTGGGGAATGGACATGGACGATGAGGCCTTTCAAGGGTTTCCGGTCGGTCACAGGTGGCAACGCGGACGGGCCAAGTCAAGCCGCCTCAGCCCGGCCTCCGCCAAACGGTGCGCATCGCGTCCTGCTGTCGGGCCACCTGCGCCAGTGCCGCCGACACCGCGCCCATGTCCAAACCGGGCAACGCGGTGAAGGCATCGGCCAGCGCCCCGGCCCCCGCCGCGTCGGCGGGGATCAGCAACGCCTCGCCCGATTGGCTGCGCAGGCGCCAATGCGCATGGCCGTCCAGCCGCAGCAGGCGGATCTCGACCAGGTCGCGCAGGGGGATCTCTCCGCCCATGTCGGTCGCGCCGTAATAGCGGATCGCCCCCTCGACGATCTCGACCACGCCGGGGGCGGCGACGGGGCGGCGAAACGGCGTGCGGCGCAGTGCCCCCAAGGCCAGGCTGCCCGCAACCAATGCCCCAGCCCCGCCCAGGACCGCAAAGAACCAGCCACCCCAGAACGCCACCCACAGCGCGGCCAGGGCCAGCGCCGCAAAGATCAGCAGTTCGGAATGGGTGCGCAGCAGGCCGCGCAGGTCAGGCCGGATCACGGGCGGCGGCCGGGCATGGGTATTCGGACGACGAAGACGTTCACCACCGGGTCAGCGCGTCCTCGTCCTCGGGGCGGGCGGCGACCCAGCCCGTCGTGCCGTCGCGCGCGATCTCGCGCTTCCAGAAGGGGGCGCGGGATTTCAGCCAGTCCATCAGGAAATCGGCCGCGTCGAATGCCGCACGGCGATGGCGGGCGGCGGTGGCGACCATCATGATCTGTCCCCCCACCGGGATGCGGCCGTGGCGATGGACGATGCGCCAGTCGGCCAGCCCAAAGCGCGATGCGGCGGCCAGCCCGTGATCGGTCAGCGCGCGTTCGGTCATGCCGGGGTAATGCTCAATCTCCAGCGCGTCCAGCAGGCCGCCGTCGTCGCGCACGATGCCGGTGAAGGTGACGACCGCCCCGGCCCCCGCGCCAAAGCCCGCAAGTTCGGACGCCAGATCGAAGGGGTCGGACTGGACGCGGGCGCTCATCAGCCGCCCGTCATCGGCGGGAAGAACGCGACCTCTCGGGCGCCGGCCAGGGGCGCGTCCAGATCGGTCAGCTGCTGATCCACGGCGCAGCGCAGGGCCGCGATGTCGCCAAAGGCCGCGGCATGCCCGTCAGACTGTGCGACCAGTTCGGCGATCAGCGCGCGCGGGGTCGCGGCCTCCGTCTGCACGGTTTCGCGGGGGTGGCCGATGCGTTCGCGCAGCCAGGCGAAATACAGGACCTCAACCGTCACGACGGGAATCCTTCAGATAGGGCAGCGCCTTGATGAAATAGTCCCAGCCCGTCCAGGCCGTCAGTGCCGCGGCGATCCAGATCAGCGTCAGGCCGGCATAGGTGGCAAGCGCCGCCCAGCTGCCCGACCAGATCAGCCCGACCTCGCCCACGCGGGGGGCCAGGCCGTGTTCGACATAGGCCAGGCCCGTGGCCAGGAACAGGATCGAGATGGCGACCATCTGCAGGGTCGTCTTCCATTTCGCCAGCTTGGTCACCGCAAGCAGGCGCGACTTGTCGCCCAGGTATTCGCGCAGGCCGGACACGAAGACCTCGCGGAACAGGATGATCGTCACCGGCAGGATCAGCCAGGGGTTCATCCCGGAATACCCGGTGATGACCACCAGCGCGATGACCACCATGGCCTTGTCCGCGATCGGGTCCATCGCGGCGCCAAAGCGGCTTTCCTGTTTCCAGGCGCGGGCCAGATAGCCGTCGATCCAGTCGGTGATCGCCGCGCCCATGAACAGCGCCAGCGCCGCCCAGTCGGCCCAGGGCCTGTGGAAGTACAGAAACATCAGCGGGACCCCGGGGGCCGCCAGCAGACGCAGAAGGGTCAGGATATTCGGAAGGTTCCAACGCATGGCCGCACGCTAGTCCCTGCCGCGGGCGTTGGAAAGGGCCAACGCGCCGCTGGCGAAGCTGTGATCCGGACCTGTCATCCCTTGGCGTTGAAGTGGTCATAGACCTTTTGCGCCATCGCCGCGGAAATGCCCGGCGCCGCCTGCAGATCGGTCAGCCCGGCGCGGCCCACGGCCTTGGCGCTGCCGAAATGCTGCAGCAGGGCGCGCTTGCGCGACGCGCCGATGCCCGCGATCTCGTCCAGGGGGTTGGCCATCTGCGATTTCGCGCGCTTGGCGCGGTGGGTGCCGATGGCCCAGCGGTGCGCCTCGTCGCGCAGGCGCTGGACGAAGTACAGGACCGGGTCGTTCATGCGCAGCGCGAAGGGGCGCTGGCCGTGGCGGTGGAACTCCTCCTTGCCGTGGTCGCGGTCCTGGCCCTTGGCGACGCCGATCATCGGGATGTCCTCGACGCCCAGTTCGGCCATGATCTCGTGGACGGCCGAAACCTGCCCCGCGCCGCCGTCGATCAGCAGCAGGTCCGGCCAAGCCTCGGTCTGGCGGTCGGGATCGTCCTTCAGCAGACGGGTGAAGCGGCGCGTCAGCACCTCCTTCATCATGCCGAAGTCGTCGCCGGGAGTGATCTCGGTGCCCTTGATGTTGAACTTGCGGTACTGGTTCTTGATCCAGCCGTCCGGCCCGGCGACGATCATGCCACCGACCGCGTTGGTGCCCATGATGTGGCTGTTGTCATAGACCTCGATCCGGCGCGGCGGGCTGGGCAGTTCGAACGCGTCGGCCAGCCCCTCCAGCAGGCGCAGCTGCGTGGCGCTTTCGGACATGCACCGCGCCAGGCTTTCGCGCGCGTTGCGCAGCGCGTTGGTCACCAGGTCGGACTTCTCGCCGCGCAGCGGAACGGCCACCTCGACCTTGCGGCGGGCGCGCTCGGACAGGACATCCGCGGTCAGGTCCGGATCCTCGGGCGGGTGGGACAGCAGGATCTGGCGCGGCGGCGGGGTGTTATCATAGAACTGCATCAGGAAGGCCTGCATCACCTCGTCCGGGCTCTCGGCCCCGCCAAGGCGCGGATAGAAATCGCGGTTCCCCCAGCTTTGATTGCCGCGGATGAAGAAGACCTGCACGCAGGCCTGCCCCCCCTCCATGTACAGGGCCACGATGTCGGCCTCGGCCACGCCCTTGGGGTTGATCGCCTGCACCGACTGCACCGCGGTCAGCGCCTTGATGCGATCACGCAGGGCGGCCGCGCGCTCATACTCCATGTTCTCGGCCGCGCGGGCCATCTCGGTCGCAAGATCGGACTGGATGGTCGTGGTCTTGCCCTGCAGGAACCGTTCCGCATCATTGACCAGCGCGTTGTAGTCGGGCGCGCTGATGCGGCCCACGCAGGGCGCGCTGCACCGCTTGATCTGGAACAGCAGGCAGGGGCGTGTGCGACTCTCGAACACGCTATCGGTGCAGTTCCTCAGCAGGAACACGCGCTGCAGCTGGGTCAGCGTGCGGTTGACCGCCCCCGCGCTGGCAAAGGGGCCGTAATAGTCGCCCTTTTCCGACTTCGCGCCGCGATGCTTCTTGATCTGGGGATAGTCGTGGGACTTGGCCACCAGGATGTTCGGGAACGACTTGTCGTCGCGCAGAAGCACGTTGTAGCGCGGCTTGAGCTGCTTGATCAGGTTCTGCTCCAGGAGCAGCGCCTCGGTTTCGGTATTCGTGGTCAGGAACATCATCGAGGCCGTCTCGCGGATCATCCGCGCGATGCGCCCCGAATGGCCCGACGGCCGGGCATAGTTCGACACCCGCGCCCGCAGGTCGCGCGCCTTGCCCACGTAAAGAACCGCCTGCTGGGCATCCAGCATGCGATAGACGCCGGGACTGCTGTCCAGCGTGCGAAGGTAATCCTGGATGAGGGCGTGGCCGGTTTTCTGGGTCATGACGTGAACTTGGTGATTCTCGGCCCCGCTGCAAGTTCCGGGGACCGAAGGCAAGAAGGAAGCTTTCCACGGAATCTGTGGATAATTCTGTGGGTGGGCTGTGAGGATGACCCCGCAGGGCCAGCAATCGTTACAGTTCCGTGAAGTTGCCCTTATTTTAGGCAGATCGCAATGGCGTTGTTATTGCTTGATAATTTTTATTCAGGCCCGTTGTGGACAGAAAAATCTTGCAGAATCCGCATCTTGCAGGGGTCTGCCGGGGTGCCGTGGACAAAATGATCCGATCGTTCCGGATCGGGCCTATTCCGGCCCCAGGACGTCGGGCGTGCGCCACCCCAGATGTTGTCCGCCATCGACGCAGATCAGTTGTCCGGTGACCGCACGCGCGGCCAGGAAGTACCCCAGGGCGTCGGTGATCCCCTGGGCATCCGCCCCCCTGCCCAGCACCGTCGCAGCCCTCTGGGCGGCGAAATGGCGGTCGCTCTGGCGGGCACCCTGCAGGGTCGGACCGGGACCGATGGCGTTCACGCGGATGTCGGGTGCCAGAGCCTGCGCCGCAGTGCGCGTCAGCGACCACAGCGCGGCCTTGGCGATGGAATAGGTCATGAACTCTGGCGTGGGCTTCAGCACCCGCTGATCGACCATGTTCACCACCAGGCCCGCGGCCTGAGGCTCGCCATTATCATCCGTGCGCGCCTTGGGGCATTGCGCGGCAAAGGCCTGCATCAGCTGGAAGGGCGCGCGAAGGTTCGACCCCAGGTGCCGGTCCCAGCCCTGCATCGTTGCGCTGCGCATCGTGTCGTATTCGAAGATCGAGGCGTTGTTGACCAGCACGCTCAGCGGCCCCATCGCCGATGCGACGTCCGGGACCAGCGCGGCTGTCGCATCGGCGTCCAGCAGGTCGACTTGGAAGGTCTGCGCCCGCACGCCCAGGGCGCGTGCGTCAGCGGCCGTGCGCTCGGCATCGTCGGCCGAACCGGCATAGTGGATCGCCACGTCATGGCCGCGCCGCGCCAGTTCCAGCGTCATCGCGCGGCCAAGGCGGCGGGCCGCCCCTGTGACCAGCGCGACGCCCGTCACAGCAGCACCCAGGCATAGGCGGCATAGCCCGCCACGAACAGCGCCCCCACCGGCCGCGTCAGGCTGATGCCGCGGAACAGGAACGGGAACAGCAGCAGGGCCGCGCCCAGCATCACCCACAAGTCCAGCCGCAGCATTTCGGGCGGGATGGGCAGCGGAGAGATGACCGCGGTGATCCCCAGGATGGCCAGGATGTTGAAGATGTTCGATCCGACCACGTTGCCAAGCGCCATGTCCGCCCGACCCTTCAGCGCGGATGCGACCGAGGCCGCCAGCTCCGGCAGCGACGTGCCGATCGCGACCAGCGTCAGGCCGATCACGGTCTCGCTGATGCCGAAGGCGCGGGCGATGTCGGTCGCGCCATTGACCAGCAGGTTCGCCCCGACCGGCAGCAGCACCAGGCCCAGGCCCAGCCAGACCGCGATGCGCCCCCAGCCCGCGCCCAGGGTCGCGCCGTCCACGCCGTCGGCCTGCGTCTCCTCGGCGCGGCCGGTGGACAGCTGCCGCCACAGGACCGCGGCCAGCGCCAGCAGCAGGATCACGCCCTCAAGGCGCCCGATCTCTCCGGTCAGGGCGATGCCGATCAGCAGCAGCGAGGCCGCGATCATCATCCCCCAGCTTTCGCGCAGGTCGTGCCCCTTGGTGACGATCACCGACACCAGCGCGGTCACGCCCAGGATCACCAGCACGTTGGCGATGTTAGAACCCACGACATTGCCCATGGCGATGCCGCTGGACCCCTTCAGCGCTGCCGACAGCGACACCAGCAGCTCGGGCGCCGATGTGCCGAAGGCCACGACGGTCAGGCCCACGACCAAGGGCGTCATGCCCAGTTTCAGCGACAGCCCGACGGCGCCCTTGACCAGCAGGTCGCCCCCCAGAACCAGAAGGGCCAGTCCGCCCAGCACCAGAAGCAGTTCAACGATCACGATGGTCGATCCCCAGGAATTTTTTCAGAAAACGGCGCAGGCCCGGTCCGCGCAGCAGGGCGACGACGACCATGACCAGCAGGAACAGGAGGACGATGCGCAGCATCATCCGCGGGTGCCGAACCGCTGGAAGGCGGCGCGATCCTCGGCCGCGTCCATCAGAAGGTCGGCGGACAGGCCAAGGCGGCGCAGCAGCGGCCGGCGCATGCCGTGCACCTCGAAGCGGATCTTGTCGCCGTACAGCGCCTTGAGCCGCGGGACCGGATGGGCGATGCCGTCGGCCAGCCCCAGGCGCACGGATTCCAGCCCTGCCCAGAACTCTCCGGTGAACAGGTCGCGTTCGGCGTTCAGGCGGGTGCCGCGACGGGCGCGGACATGGTCCTTGAACGCCTGGTGGATCGGTTCCAGGATCGCGTGCAGGCGGGCCACGTCGTCGGGATCCTGCGGGCGGAACGGGTCCAGCGTCGATTTCGACGTGCCGGCCGTGTGGACGCGGCGTTCGATGCCCCATCGCTGGATCAGCTGGTCGAACCCGAACCCGGCCGAGATCACCCCGATCGACCCAAGGATCGAGCTTTCGTCCGCCCAGATGTCGTCGGCGGCGCAAGCCAGCCAATAGCCGCCCGATGCGGCAACATCCTCGACGAAGGCATGGACGGGGATGTCGGTCTCATCCGCCAGCCTGCGGATGCGCGCCGCGATCAACGACGACTGCACGGGCGACCCGCCCGGCGAATTGATGATCAGCGCCACGGCCAGGGGCTTGCCGCGCCGGAACGCGCGTTCGATCACGGGGGCAAGGGCCGCATCGTTCAGGCCGCCGCCGCGCCCCGCACCACCGATGGTGCCGGACAGGCGGATGACCGCGACGCGGGGCTTGCGGGACAGCAGGCGGGAGACGACGGGAATACGCATCGCCCACAAATAGGCCGCGCGGGGGCGGCCCACAAGGCGGGACGTCAGGCGGGGATGTCGCGGATCGTGTCGCCGGGCAGAAAGGTCGGGGTCAGCGCGATGATGCGGTTGTCGGGCGCCGCGTCCTTGCCCGACACCAGCCGCGCCGCGCGCCGCCCGACATCGACGCGCCGTGCATCCGTGGTGGCCAGGCGCATCGGCAGCCCGTCCAGCAGGTCAACGCCGTTGAACCCCGCCAGCCCCAGCCTGCCGGGCACGTCATAGCCGCGGTCGATGCAGTGCAGCAGCCCCCCTGCCCCGATCATGTCGTTCGAGAAATACAGGAAATCCAGGTCCGGTGCGCGCGTCAGGATGCGCTCGGTCAGCTCGCGCCCCTTCAGCAGGGACGATCCGCCCTGATAGTACTCGCGCGCCTCCAGCTGGACGCCGGCGGCGGCCAGCCCCTCCTCGAAGCCCAGTAGACGTTTGCGGGCGCGGTGATCCTCGGGCATGTGGGTGCCCACGAAACCGATGCGGCGATAGCCCGCCGCCAGGATGCGGTCGGCCATCTCGCGCCCGGCGCGGATATGAGAGATGCCGACCAGCGTGTCGATCCCCTCGCCGTCGACATCCATGATCTCGACTACCGGCAAGCCGGAATTCTGCAGCATCGCGCGGGCGGCCTTGCTGTGCTCCAGCCCCGCCAGGATCACGCCCGAGGGCCGCCAGGACAGCATGTCGTACAGCACCATCTCCTCGCGCGCGGGGGAATAGTTGGTGACACCGATCACCGGCTGCAGGCCGGTATCGTCCAGCTCCGCCGAAATGCCGCCCAACACGTCGGGAAAGACCAGGTTCGACAGCGACGGGATGACCACGGCGACCAGGTTGACCCGCTGGCTGGCCAGTCCGCCCGCGATCTTGTTGGGAACATAGCCAAGCGTCTTGGCCGCGGTCAGCACCTTTTCACGCGTGGCCGCCGACACGTCGCCCCGGTTGCGCAGGACCCGGCTGACGGTCATCTCCGAGACGCCCGACGCCTCGGAGACGTCTCTGAGGGTCAGGGGGCGGCGCGGTCGAATGGGCAGCATGGGGCGTTCCGATCTGTGGATGGCCGATGTTAGCGAAGGACAGACCGGCCCACAACCGCCCCTGCCGCCGCTTGCCAAGCGCCCCCCGATTTGAGTATGCATGCCCGGCAGGCCCCGTGGCTCAACTGGATAGAGCAGCCCCCTCCTAAGGGGCAGGTTACAGGTTCAAGTCCTGTCGGGGTCACCATAACCACCAGTTAGTTAGATAGACTCTTGGATTTGCCAGTCGCGATCTTGGGCCTGATACAATTCACATAGGGTTAGGCGATAACAAAAGCGCTCGATTGAAGGTCGGGCGCTTACTGACAGTGAGGGATATAGCTGGTTCAGCTAAGGCTAGCTAAGGAGACCGTTCATTGCGCGTAAATAACAGGAACCGATCCATAGACAGTTGCGTCTGAATAAGTCGATGTGCGACTAGGCGAGAGGAACGAACAATAGATCTGTTAACAGCTTGATTGGAACTCTGCTCGTTCTCGCCTGAACCAAGATAAACGACTGTATTGGATTTTTATCACAACCCCTGTTGGTCGAAGTCCCGTGCCATGAGGCATTGACCCAGCAATTTAGCACAGTTCATCTTGGTCTCGATGCGGCTTCGCCGGTAATATCCGGTAATATTTAGTTCAGTTTCGCCAGATCGCGCGGCTGAGGTATTTCGAAGCTCGCCGGGCCTGGCTTCTGGGTCCGGCACCCGAAGAAACAGCCTTCCACGGCTTAACGTTTTTGCAGGGGGGATGACGGCATTCGCCCCGCGGTCAGGGATGGCGTTGTGGCATTCACGGGTATCGAAAGCACCATCTGTAGTGATGCTTCCGATGGCCTTGTCCGCCGGGATCTGGTTAAGCAGATCCGGCAGCACCGGGGCATCACCGGTATGACTCCAAGTGACCTCGACGGCCCGAACCTCCAGCGTTTGCTCAGCGATTTCAAGATATCCCTTGCGCCAGACCCGCCGCTTGGACCGGTAATCCTCCCCATGCTTGCGTGGGCTCCACTCGCCCTCACCCTCGACCTTGACGCCGTGCTATCGATCATCAGGTGTAGCGGGCCGTTGGGGCTACGATATGGGCTATCCAAGGCCATCGTCCTCTGGCTGCGCAATAGCGTGCCGAACTCCGGCATAGCTCAATTAGAACCCATGAGATGCAACAGGCTCTAGAAGAAGCCACTCGCCAAGATCACTCGGACCAGTGTCGTTTCGATGGCTCGATCTGCCGTAATGCCATGTCGAACAGATCCTTCATCGTCAGACAAGTATGGATGACGGTATCGCCGTAGACCTATTGGCGGTCACACTTGCCTGATGGCGCGGCATCCCGGTTCACCTTGGGGTCGAACCAGATCGTAGCGAACTACGGCGCTTGGGCGCTTCATTGCAGGCCGGCCAGTTCCTGGTCCTGTAAACTGGGGGTGTCGGGTTGCTCATGTAGCCCAGTTACCAAGCTGGGTTCATAAGATAAATCCCTTGCAGAATTTGTGTAGCGGAGCCGGCGGAAGCGACACATTTCACCGCGGCTCAAGATACAATAAATAAAACAGAAATCTTTATTATGCAGTATACGCACGAAAGCAAAGCCTGATTTCCAATCCACAGCGACAAAGAGGAAAAGTAAGTCTAACGATCGACATGGCGCCACACATTACCATCAAGCTGAGGAACCCCTTAAGTAGCACGCACCAACATAATCCATGACAAAACCATGCATAAATCATTATACTTAGATAGATTAGCAGCGCCAACTCGGCTATTAAACATCGCGTCGCTCAATTAGATAAGCATGACTTTTAAAGTCAAGATTTTTAAAAATATAATCGCACCAGGACTAATTATTAATTATTTAAAATGAGAGCAATGGTTTTAAAAATTTATCGACAAGCAAAGCCGCAATGATCAGAAATTCTATAAAAATATAACTAAACTGCCACCAACCCTTTTTACAGCTGAACATATAAGTAAGAACGGAAAAAATTTAGTGAGTCCCGTTTACCATTTAAAAACTGTTATTTTGATCCTATCGCCTGGTCTGTTGCCGTTACCCAATTACCTTACACAAGTTCCCTCTGAATGTATTGCACAGTATATTTTAGCAGGGCTTAATGTACGCCGGCATAGCATGATCAGGGATGCCGAACCTTGGGTAGGGGGATCACGACTATCCGGTCGCGCTGATCTTCCGCCACAAGCGCTGCAACCTTTGCACGGACCGTGCGATAGGCGCTGTTATGCTGATAGGACGACAGCGCGTCATCGATCAGGCGCAATTCATCCTCGGTAAACAGTCGGGCCAACGATATCTCTCCAGTTGTTGCGTCAAATCACGTGGCGGGGTGTAAAGGATCGATCATTAACAATTTGCACGGAATGCATTCACCACGCTTCGACGGATGCCGGCAAGTAAGGTATCTGTGACCCTGCGACATCTTGCGCATCAGGCGAAATGGCGCCCCATCTTCCGCCGTCAGGCCGACGGCGTGAAGCGGCGCATTGTCAGTTCGATGACCTCCTCGTCATCGGGAAGCGGGATCGCGCTTTCCAGCATCACCTTCTGCATCTTGCCGTCGATCTCGATCAGGCCTTCGGCATATTGTGCCAGCTGATCCTGCGTCATCTCGGTCGTGGTGCGGATCCGAATATAATCGCCACCGGTATCGACGATCTCTCCCGACAGTTCGGGGCCGTCTTCCAGGGTCAGTGTTGCATGGGTCATCGTTAACTCCTTGTCGGCCTGCTTATGTGCAGCCCTCATCCGAACGCGCGATGGCGGGAATGGGTCCGCGATCCGCCCGGCAGGTACCGCAACGTTCGCTTGGCCGTGCGGAGGCTGGCGCGACGCGCGACCGTACAGCGCCCGGTCCTCCCCTTGACCGTTGCGGATCCGTTGCCGGCGACTCGGCACAGGCAACGCCCGCATGGTTAAGGAAGTATTACCGCAAAGGCTGTGTAACGAGCCCTGCAAACAGCGCAGATCGGAGACGTCACCATGCCGACCGGAAAGATCGCGGCCCGCCTCGGGGTCATCAACAGCGAAAGCTCCCGCCCATTCGTCAACGCGTTCAAGCAGGCCTGGTCGTGGCAGTCGGACCGGGGCGGCCTGCAATGGGACGCGCTGGTGGCCGCAGGGCACATGACCGCCGGTGGGCGGCTGATCTCGATCCCGCCGAACTCGGGGGGCTTTCGGACCCGCGTCTTCCACAACATGCCGGCCCAGGCCGGCGGGACCGGCCGCTGGCGCCTGCGCTGGCAGGGGACCTGCACGATCGACGTCATCGGCGGCACGAACATCAACCGGTCCCTGCCGAACGAAATCTATTTCGACTTCACCGCGAACGGGTCCAGCTGGGTCGACATCATCGTCCGGACCATTGACCCTGCCGGCGGGCAGATCCGCAACATCCGCCTGAACCACCGGGACGACTGGCCCGACGCCGACCGCGGCGCGATCTTTCGCAACCAGTATCTGGACACGGTTCGCGGCTTTGGCGCGCTGCGGTTCGACGAATGGGTCGGCATCCTGACCAGCGCGGACCAGGGTGGTCTGCGGATCACCAACTGGGCTAGCCGCGCCCTGCCGACCGACGAGATCTTTCACCGCTTCGTGCCCTACGAGTGGATGGCCGCGCTGTGCAACCAGGTCGGCGCGGACATGTGGCTGTGCCTTCCGACCGCGGCCACCGATGATCATTTCCGCCAGTGTGCCACGCTGATCCGGACGCTGATGCCCGCGCCGCGGCACGTCTATGTCGAATACAGCACCAAGACCTGGGACTTTTCTGGCACGCCCCAGGCGCATTACTGCGCCGAGCAGGGCCGCCTGGCCTTTGGCACCGCCACGGGGTCCGAGTTCCGCAACTGGTACGGCATGCGCGCCACCCAGATGGCGCAGGCCTGGCGCGCGGTCTGGGGCAACGACACCCGACTGCACACCGTGGTTCAGCACCAGGCCGATTGGGTCGGCGGCGAGGCCGACATCCTGGTCGCCCCGCTGTGGCGGGACCGCAGCGGGACACGGGGACTGCCGACCTATGTCGCGCCGCATTCGGTGATCGACATGCTGACCGTGCATGCCCAAGTCGACGGCGGCATGGCCTATGGCGCGCGCGTGGCCCAGATCGACGGCTGGCGCACGACCCTGTCGCAAAGCGCGGCATTCGACCGGATGCGCGACCAGATGCTGACGGGCGCGAACTGGGCGGCCGATCGGACCGTCAGGGCGCTGACCCCCAAGTGGCGGCATTATCGGACCGAGGCGACGAAGTATGGCATGGAACTGGGCGCCTACGAGGTCGGCAACCATCTGAACGGCGTCGGAGGCACCACCGCCACGCAGGCGTTCCTGCATGCGTTCTCGGTCAGTGCGCAGATGGGCGCGGTCTATACCGCCACCATCGTCGCGCTGCGGACCCAAGGGTTCGACGGGCCGATGGCGATGTCGGTCGAATGCCGGTTGCCGGACGCGAATGTCTGCCACGGCCTGCAGCGCTGGCTGGGCGACCGCAACCCGGCCTGGACCGCGGTCGCGGCGCTGATGGAACCAGTGGTGGTCCCGACGCCCACTCCGACTCCTACTCCGGCACCTACTCCCACTCCGACACCGACACCCACGCCGACTCCTACTCCTACTCCTACGCCGACCCCGGCGCCTACACCCACTCCAACCCCGACGCCGGCACCAACGCCAACCCCTACTCCTACTCCAACGCCGACCCCGACGCCTACTCCCACCCCGACTCCGACGCCCCAAGAACCGAACATGAGCGATCGCAAGAAACTGACCGACGTCTTGGCGGCCCTGCTGGCCACGACCACGGACCTGCAAGCCTATCTGGCTGCGCAGCCAGCCGTGACGCCCGCACCCGTTCAGCCGGCACCGGTTACGCCCGCACCGGTCACGCCGACGCCCACCCCCGCGCCGACCCCAGCACAACCCGCGCCCGTCACCCCGGCTCCTGCGCCGGTCCAGCCTGCACCCGTGCAGCCGGCACCTGTCCAGCCCGCGCCGGTCGCGCCGCTGCTGCCCACGGGCTATCGCGCCGTTCAGGACTTTACCATCGACCGCGCGCTGTCCTTTGACTGGAGCAGCGCGGGGGGCATCAACATCTTCCTGCCGAACTGGGCCGGGGGCGACCGGGGCAACGGCGTGGGCGGCAGCCTGGGCACGCCGGCCCGCGTCACCTACAACACCGACAAGTCCGTCTCGATCAGCGCAGCGATGGAGGGGGGCCAGTGGCGGAACGGTGCGATGCAGCTGAACCGCCCGTCCGCCGCCATCGGCAAGTGGGGCGCGGTGGTCACCAGCCACACCAGCAGCGCCGTCAATGCCTTCTTTACCCACGCGGACAACGGCAAGGAGCTTGATTTCGAACTGGTCAAGCGCAACGGTGTGATCGGCTGGGCGCCGGCCGTCCACATGCCCCGCACCGGGGGTGGCCGTGCATCGTCCGACCGCCGCACGCTGGCGCTGGGCGAGTTCAAGCCGGGCGTGCCGCAGCGCCTGGAGTTCGAGCTGTTCGCCGACCGCTGCGTCTTCTCGATCGACGGCAAGGTGTTCGAGACGGTGCGCCATGCCGACATGGCGTCCGGCTTCATCTGGGACCTCACGACGAGAATGGCGACGCTGACGACGATCGAACGTCATGCCGCCTGGGCCGGCTGGACCACCGAGGACTATGCCCGCGAAAGCCGGATGACCATCCACGGCTTTGCCCTGCCCACGATGCCCTGACGGTCAGACGCCAAGGAATGAACCATGCCCCGCCATCGTGCGGGGCATGGTCTATTGCATGGGATGGGTCCGAATCCGGTGTCAGGCCGCCGCAGGCAGGGCGTCCGCCCGCGACAGGCGCGGGGCGACCGGGTTCGCGGCATGGTGATCGACCAGATGCGGAAAGTCCTTGGCCAGCTTCAGATCCTTGGTCAACAGCAGTGTTTCTGCCACCAGCACGGTCCCGGCATCATCGGCCTTGACCGAGAGCCAGCTGTGATCCTCGACCAGGATATGGAAATAGCTGCGGCCGTCGATCAGACCGCGTTTGCTGCTGACCGCGCCGGCCTCGACGTTGAAGCCGTCGACCTGCACGCCATGATTGGCCGAAAGACGAACGCCGGCGACGATGCTGGGACGGTCGCGGAACTGCGTCGGCTGCCATGATCCGACCGACAGGACGCGCTGCGGCCCCTTGGAGGTGGTGACGATGTCGCCGGCCTGGATGGTCTCGACCGTGACCCATGCGTTGTCCGCCAGGATCAGCGTGCCTTCGCAAAAGCACGGACCGCCGATGTTCTGCGGCGGGTTGGATCCGACATCGTCGCCGCCGCGCGTTCCCAGATACAGCAGGGCAAGCGGGATCAGCGCCAGCCAGTAATTGGGCGCATTGCCAACGGCCGCGACGGGCGTGGCGGCGGGGGTGAATTCCACGATGGGCGCCACGTAACCGCCTGCATAGGCCGCAACGGAACTGCCGAAGGCCGCGACGCCGGCCGTCAGCGCCTGAAGCAGGCGACGGGACGATTTTGCAGAACCCTGGGAAACGGGGTCGTCACGGCCGAAGCGGTTGCCGTCGGCCGGCGCGGTGCGCTTATCGCTGATACGCATACTGTGCGATCCAATTCACTTGTGACTGATTGTCGCGCAAGATGAACGCCCTCTGCTGCCGATAAAAGCGGCAATTTAAGGCGAGAATTGGGCAGTAACGCAATTCAGGGTTTAGTTAAGTGTCATTACAGTGGGTTGAATATTCAGATGCCTGTCCAATTATACAGGTGGTTCCTTTTCGCCGAAACGCCCGCGTTCGGGTGTTTATACCCAAGCGCCCCACATTCAGCCAAAGCACGATACTGCGCGGCAATTTCCTTCGGAATCAGTCGACATCGCGGTCTTGCTGCGCTGACCGCCCCTGGCCCACGACTGTCCGGTGGTTGTCAGCGCCTTTTCTAATGGCAGGCGCTGATAACGACTGGCAGGCGGAAGGAGTGAAATCAGAACGACAGTGGATGACGCTCAAATTTTCCAATGAACAGCGCGCACTTTTTAGAATGCGCATCAGCCACGACAATACCAAGATGATGATCCGCAATTCACCGACAATTACGGTGCAGGTATCGGCGGCATAATATTTTCGGATTGTATTTAGCGCGCATCGCCTGTCAGGCACTGCGCCCGGCATTGGTGCGGGACGCACCATTCGATGCCGTCAACGCGAACGGGTCCGGCTTTGGCCGGACCCGTTCGGATCGTGGAGTGGATGGGTCAGGGACGCGCCTTGACGACCTGCAGCAGGGGCATGACGTCGGACATGTCCGGGCCATGCGCCTGGCCGGTCACGGCCTTGCGCAGCGGCATGAACAAGCCCTTGCCCTTGCGGCCCGTGGCCTCCTTGACCGCCGCGGTCCATTCGCCCCAGGTCGCGTCTGTGAAGGGGCCCGCAGGCAGCAGGGTCATGGCCTTCGCGATGAAGTCGGCATCCTCGGGGTCGATCTGGGGCTCTGCACCCTCGCTGAAGATCCGCCACCAGTCGCCCAGGTCGTCCAGGCGCGTGATATTCTGGGACGCCACGCGCCAGAAGCGTTCGGCCTGATCGTCCGGCACGCCCAAGGCCGCGATGCGGTCGGCCACCGCCGCGAAGGGCAGCGCCTGGTTGCGTTCGCGCGTCAGCGGCCACAGATCCTCGGCATCGAACTTGGTGGGCGATGCGCCGAACTGGCCCAGATCGAAGGCCTCTGCCAACTCGTCCAGCGAGGCCAGCGCGACCGGCACGCCCGACCCCAACCGCGCCATCAGCGCGATCAGCGCCTCGGGGGCCACGCCCGCCTCGCGCAGGTCCTTGAGCGACAGGGCGCCGATGCGCTTGGACAGTTCCTCGCCCTTGGCGCCGGTCAGCAGGCTGTGATGGGCAAAGGCCGGGGGCGTGCCGCCGATGGCCTGGATGATCTGGATCTGGGTGGCGGTGTTGGTCACATGGTCCGACCCGCGCACGATATGGGTCACGCCCATGTCGGTGTCGTCCACGCTGCTGGCAAAGGTGTACAGCACCTGGCCGTCGGCCCGGATCAGCACCGGATCGCTGACGGATGTGGCGTCGATCGAGATGTCGCCCAGGATGCCGTCTGTCCATTCGATCCGGCTCTGGTCCAGCAGGAAACGCCAGTATCCCTCGCGCCCCTCAGCACGCAGGCGATCCTTGTCGGCATCCGACAGCGACAGACCGGTGCGGTCATAGACCGGTGGCTTGCCCATGTTCAAAAGCTTCTTGCGCTTCAGGTCCAGCTCGACCGGGGTCTCGAAGACTTCGTAGAGGCGGCCTGAGGCGCGCAGCGCGTCGGCCTCGGCGCGATAGCGGTCCATGCGCAGGGACTGCCGCTCGACCCGGTCCCAGTGCAGGCCCAGCCAGTCCAGGTCGCGCTGGATGCCGTCGACATATTCCTGTTTGCTGCGTTCCTGGTCAGTGTCGTCCAGGCGCAGGATGAAGGTGCCGCCGGCCTTGCGGGCGATCAGATAGTTGAACAGCGCGGTGCGCAGGTTGCCGACGTGGATATGGCCGGTGGGCGAGGGCGCGAAACGGGTGATGGTCATGGGGCGTCTCCTGTTGCTGTTGCTCTTTCACAGCCGGGCATTTTTGTCCATATCGGGGGGACCATGCAGGAGGCGCTGGAATGAGTGACTGGAACGGCCGCACGGCCCCCGACGCGGCCGAGATCGAGGCCATGGCCCGGCACGCCATGACCACCCTGCCCCCCGAATTCCGCGAAGCCGCGGCCCAGGTCGCCATCCGCGTCGCCGAATTCGCCCCCGAGGACGTGCTGGACGAGTTGCAGATCGATGACGCGTTCGACCTGACCGGCATCTATGACGGCATCCCCGTGACCGAGAAATCGATCAGCGACCAGCCGGGCGGGCCGGACATCATCTGGCTGTACCGCCGCCCGATCATGGACGAATGGGCGTCGCGTGGCGACGTGACCCTGGGCGATCTGGTCACCCATATCGTCACGCACGAGATGGCGCATCATTTCGGCTGGTCCGACGACGACATCGCCACCATCGACCGCTGGTGGGAATGAGATGAGCGGTCAGGCCCCCATCCTGACCGTCACGCTGAACCCGGCGCTGGACCTGTCGACCGCCGCCGACAGCGTCGTGCCCGACCTCAAGCTGCGCTGCGACAAGCCGATCGTCGATCCGGGCGGCGGCGGCATCAATGTCAGCCGGGCGATCAAGATCATCGGCGGCCAATCGACCGCGATGGTGGCCCTGGGCGGCGCGACGGGCCAGCGCATGGCCGACATGCTGAAGGCGGCGGGGCTCAAGGTGCTGCGCCTGACCGCGCCGGGCGAAACCCGCCAGTCGCTGGCCGTCACCGACCGCGCGACGGGCGGGCAGTACCGGTTCGTCATGCCCGGCCCCGAATGGCACATGACCCAGCTGGCCAGCACCATCGCCGCCATCGCCGAGGCCGCGCTGGCCGGGGGCTGGGTGGTCGTGTCGGGGTCGAACCCGCCGGGCATCGCGCCGGGGTTCGAACAGATGCTGACCGTCAGGCTCAAGGATGGGCGGGCGCGGCTGCTGGTGGACACCTCGGGGGACGCGCTGCGCGCCTTGGCGGGGTCGTCCATTCCCGTCGACGTGCTGCGCATGGACAGCCACGAGGCCGAGGGCCTGGCGGGACGCCCCCTGCCCCTGCGCAGCGACAGCGCCGAATTCGCGGCGGGGCTGGTGCGCAACGGGGCGGCGAAATCGGTGATCGTGGCGCGCGGCGCGGACGGGTCGGTCATCGCCGGACCCGACGGCGCCTGGCATGCCGCGGCGGCGCCGGTGCGCGTGGTCAGCGCCGTGGGCGCGGGCGACAGCTTCGTCGCGGGCTTCGTGCTGGCTGCGGCGCGCGACTGGCCCATGCAGGAGGCGCTGGCCCTTGGCGCGGCGGCCGCCTCGGCGGCGGTCATGACGCCCGCGACCGAGTTGTGCAACGCCGCCGACGTCCGCCATTTCTATTCACAGCGCGTCGTGACGCGGCTGTAACAAAAGAGGCCGCCCAAGCGGGCGGCCCTGATCGTCGATGCGCGCAGGTTTCAGGCGGCTTCGGCTTCCTCGGCCTCGGCGGCCATACGGCGCTCGCTCTCCTCGCGCGACAGCGCGACCGAGGTGCGCACGCCCTTGGACACAAATTCCATCAGGCCCTTGACCACACGCTCGTTCGGGTCGATCCCGGCGCAGGACAGCACCTCGCGTCCATCGCGCGAGCGCGCCCAACGGGCGATCTGTTCGGGGCCGTTGCCGTATTTCTTGTCATCCGCAATGGCATCATCCAAGGCTGCCAGCACCACCGCTGCAAACAGCTTGCGGGCACGCTGGCCCTGTTCGAAATTGAAGGCCGAGCCGTCGACAAAATCGCGCATCTTGTTTTCGTCCATTCTCTTGCGGCCCCGATCGGGAGTCAGGGCCTTATGGGAAAACTTGACGTTTCCCCTGTTTCTTGAATCCGCTTCTCTGACGGTGCCTGCTGCCTTAGCCGTTCGGCCCGCCGATTCGGTATCCCTTCACTCGCATGTCTGCCATGTCCTTACTGCATGTCGCGCAAATTGCGGGAAAAATCGTGACCCCACTGCGCCAGTGACGTGGCGATGATCTTGTTGGCACCTTGACAACGCCGCAGTTCCGTTCTGGTTGCCTGATGCCGCAGCGCTCGATATAGGGGGCCAGAATTGTCGTTCAACGGCTGGCAATGCCAGGACGGCCCGAAATTTCCGCAAACGCACGAGACCCATCCCATGCCCAAGATCAACGGCAATGAAATCCGCCCCGGCAACATCCTGGAACATGACGGGGGCCTGTGGGGCGCCGTCAAGGTGAACCACGTCAAGCCCGGCAAGGGCGGCGCCTTTGCCCAGGTCGAACTGAAGAACCTGCGCGACGGTCGCAAGCTGAACGAGCGTTTCCGGTCAGAGGACAAGGTCGAGCGCGTCCGCCTGGACCAGAAGGACCAGCAGTTCCTGTACGAATCCGACGGCAAGCTAGTCTTCATGGACAGCGAGACCTTCGAGCAGACCGAACTGGACGCCGACCTCTTGGGCGACCGCCGCCCCTTCCTGCAGGACGGCATGACCGCCACCATCGAATATTACGGCGAGGAGGCCCTGTCGGTCTCGATCCCGCAGAAGGTCACCTGCACCGTCGCCGAGACCGAGCCGGTCGTGAAGGGCCAGACCGCCGCCAACAGCTACAAGCCGGCGATCCTGGACAACGGCGTGCGCATCATGATCCCGCCCTTCGTGGGCGAGGGCGAGGCGATCGTCGTCAACACCGAGATGTTCGAATACAGCGAACGCGCCTGATCCACGGCCCGACCTGACATGCGCGCCCCGCAGGCCCCCTGCGGGGCGCGTCGCGTTCTCACCTTTGCGTGAACGCGGTGATGGGGCGTGGTGCCGGGCATCGCTTCGCGGGAAAGATCGCACAAACCCCGAAAAAGGAGATGCCCGTGACCGTCCTGTCCCGCCGCCACTTGATGCTGACCGCCGCGGGCGCCGCCGTCGCGATGCCGTTCCTGGGCCGCGGCCTGGTCTTTGCCCAGGAACCGGCCGCCGCCGCGATCCCGGCCTTTCTGCCGACCGTCCATACCCGCACCCTGGGCAACACCACCGTCACCACCATCGCCGACGGGCATTTCGATTTCGCCAAGGATCTGGTCGTCAACCTGGACGATGCGGCCTATGGCGCGGCCCTGCGTGCCGCCTATCTGGACCCCGAACAACCGATCCGCGTGCCGGTCAGCGTGCATCTGATCCGCCAGGGCGATCAGCTGACGCTGGTCGATGCGGGCGGCGGGTCGGCCTTCGGTCCCACCACCGGGCATCTGGCGGCCTCGCTTGCGGCACTGGGCGTGACGCCCGACCAGATCACCCGGATCGTGATGACGCACCTGCATCCCGACCATGCGGGCGGACTGGTGGGCGATGCGGGCGCGGTCTTTGCCAATGCCGCGCTGCACGTCAACGAGGACGAGCTGGCCTTCTGGACCGACGAGGCGACGGCCAGCGCCGCGCCCGCCGATGTCCAGCCCTTTTTCGCGCTGGCCCGCGGGGTCCGCGACGCCTATGGCGACCGCGTCCAGACCTTTGCCGGAGAGGCGGACCTGGGCGGCGGCATCACCACGATGGCCCTGCCCGGCCACACGCCGGGCCACAGCGGCCTGCGCCTGTCGGATGGCGACGCACAGATGATCATCCTGGGCGATGCCGCCGCCTTGGCCGCGTTGCAGTTCCGCCACCCGGATGCCGGCGTTGCCTTCGACACCGACGCAGGACAGGCCGCCACCACCCGGCGCAACCTGCTGCAGATGGTCACCGCCGACCGGATCGCGGTGGCGGGCACGCACCTGCCCTTTCCCGGCATCGGCCATGTCGAGGCGCGCGGCGACGCCTTTGCCTGGGTTCCCGAGGACTGGTTCGCGACCCGCGCATGAACAGCGCCCTGAACCTGACGGGCCGCCTGCTGATCGCGATCCTGTTCATCGGCGGCGCGCTTCAGAAAGTCGGCGACCCGACGCAGGTCATCCGCATGATCGAAAGCCTGGGCCTGCCCGGCGTACTGGTCTGGCCGGTCGCGGCCTTCAACCTGGTCGCGGGCATCTGCCTGATCCTGGGACCGCGCGTGCGGACCTGGGCGCTGCTGCTGGCGGTCTATTGCATCGGCACCAGCTGGTTTCACTGGCAGCTGCGCGCCGACCCGTGGCAGGTCACCATCGTGGTCAAGAATTGGGCCGTGGCGGGGGGCCTGCTGATCCTGGCGGCGCAGGGTCCGGGCCGGTGGGTGCGTTGGCGCTAATCGAACAGCGACAGCTGAGCGGGGCCGTCATCGGGGGCCTCGAACCCCGACAGCGTCACGCCCAGCAGGCGCGCGCCGCGCGGATCGGGCAGCACGCCCGCCGCCAGATCGCGCGCGATGGACAGCAGCTCGTCCTGCGAGGCCACCGCATGACCCAGGCTGCGGGCGCGCGTGATCTGCTGGAAATCGCTGAACTTGACCTTCAGCGTCACGGTCCGCCCGCGCAGGTCGTGGCGCGCTACGGCGGACCAGACCTTGGCGGCCAAAGGCTCCAGCGCCTCCTGCGCGGCGTCCAGCGCCATGATGTCGGCGGAATAGGTGTTTTCCGCCCCCACGGACTTGCGGATGCGGTCGGGGCTGACCCGGCGGTGGTCGATGCCCCGCGCGATGTTCCAGTAGTACCGCCCCGACTTGCCGAACCGCCGAAGCAGGAAATCCAGGTCCTGCGCATGCAGGTCGGCCCCGGTGGCGATGCCCATCGCCTGCATCTTGGCCGCCGTCGCGGGCCCCACGCCGTGGAACTTGCCCACCGGCAAGGACAGCACGAAGCCCGGCCCCTGTTCTGGCGTGATCACGCACAGACCGTCGGGCTTGTTCTGGTCGGATGCCAGCTTGGCCAGGAATTTGTTGTAGCTGACGCCCGCGCTGGCGGTCAGGCCCGTGGTCTCGCGGATGCGGGCGCGGATCTGGGACGCGATCTTGGTCGCGGTGCGCCCGTCAAGGTAATCGGTCACGTCCAGATAGGCCTCGTCCAGGGACAAAGGCTCGACCAGGGGGGTGTAGTCCAGGAAGATGTCGCGGATCTGCTGGCTGACCTGCTTGTAGACGTCGAACCGGTGCCGCACGAAGATCAGGTCGGGGCACAACCGGGCCGCCGTCACTGACGGCATGGCGGACCGCACCCCGAACACCCGCGCCTCATAGCTGGCGGCGGCCACGACACCCCGCGCGGCAGACCCGCCCACGGCCACCGGCTTGCCGCGCAGTTCCGGAAAATCGCGCTGTTCGACCGAGGCAAAGAAGGCATCCATGTCGATATGGATGATCTTGCGCGGCCCCGGCGCGGGGTCGGTCACAGCGGGAACAGCCGCGCCTCGCCGGCCTGCATCTCGGGGGCCACGCGGTCGTGGCGGACATGGGCGATGGCCTGCCCGCCAGACTGGGTGAAGACCGCGCCGACCTCTCGTCCCTCGGCGGTGAGCGGCGTGCCGACAGGGGCCGCACCCTCGATCCGCAGCGTCGTCAGGCCCTTGCGCAACTCGGTCTTGTGCTTCATCCGCGCGGTGACCTCTTGACCGACATAGCAGCCCTTGCGGAAATCCACGCCGTGCAGACGCTCGAACCCGGCTTCCAGGATATAGGTGTCGTTCGGGATCAGCTCGACCAATGTCTCGGGGATGCAATGCGCGACGCGGATGGCGTCCCAATCCGTGCCGTCATCCCCCGCCGCGCCGTAATGCCGCCAGCCCAGGGCCGGATGCCGCGGGTCGGCCACGGCACCCTCCGGCGCGGGACCGGTGCCGCGTGCCACGGGCATGTCCACAAGGTCCAACGCGACCTTGCTGCGCAGCTTGTACATCGACAGGCGGCGCAGCAGGTCGTCGGCCAAGCGCGCATCGACGTCGATCAGCAGCGCGTCGCCGTCGGGCACGACCAGGAAATCGGCCAGGTACTTGCCCTGCGGCGTCAGGATCGCGGTCCAGATCGGGGCGCGGGCCACATCGTTGGTCACCAGCCCCTGCAGGAAAGGCAGGCGGTCCTCGCCGGTCAGGCGGATGATCTGGCGGGTCATTCATTGTCTCCGAATTGCAGCGCGACAAGGCGGGCATAGGCGCCGCCCTTGGCCATCAACTGGTCATGGCTGCCCTGTTCGACAACCCGTCCCGATTCCAGCACGACGATCTTGTCGGCGTTGCGGATCGTCGACAGGCGGTGGGCGATGACCAGCGTGGTGCGTCCGCGCGACAGGTGGTCCAGCGCATCCTGGACCAGACGTTCGCTGGCCGTGTCCAGGGCGCTGGTCGCCTCGTCCAGCAGCAGCACGGGTGCATCGCGCAGCAGGGCCCGGGCGATCGCCACGCGCTGGCGCTGTCCGCCCGACAGGGCCGACCCGCGCGGGCCCACGGGGCTGTCCAGCGTGCGGCCATCGTCCAGGAAGTTGCTGACATTCGCGGCCTTCAGCGCGGCCTGCAGGTCGGCATCGGATGCGTCGGGGCGGCCCATCAGGATGTTGTCGCGCAGGCTCTCGTCGAACAGGGCCGATTCCTGGGCCACGGTCGAATACTGGTCGCGCAGCACGCCCAGGTCATAGTCGCTGACCGGCGCACCACCCAGGCTGACCAAGCCGCGGTCCGGGTCGACCATCCGGGTCAGCAGGTTGAAGACCGTGGACTTGCCCGCCCCCGACGGGCCGACCAGCGCGGTGGTCTGGCCGGCCTTGGCGGTGAAGGACAGCCCGTGCAGCACGACCTGCCCGTCATAGGACAGCCAGACGTCGTCCAGAACGATCTCGGTCGTGTCGGGCGGCGCGGTGCGCGGGCCGGACACGACCGTCGGACGGGTGTCGAAGACGTGATAGATGCGCTCCAGGCTGGCGGCGGCGGTCTGCCAGACGCCGGCGATCCCGCCAAGGCGGCGCATCGGCTGGAACGCCAGCGCCAGCGCGGTGAAGAACGCCATGAAGTCGCCGACGCTGCGATCACCGTCCATCACCTGGTTTCCGCCCAGCGCCAGCACCGCGACGAAGCCGATGCCCGTCACCACGTCGGTCAGTGCCGGGATCACGCTGGATGTCGCCGCGACCTTTGTCTCGGATGCGCGGATGCGGGACACGATGGCCGCAAAGCGGGCGGTCTGGTCCGCCTCGGCCCGGTTCAGCCGGATCGAGGCGATGCCGTGCAGCACCTCGTCCAGCCGGGTGGCGCGCAGGCTGGCGTTCACGCGGTTCTGGCGCACCTTGCGGCGGATGTATCTCTGCACCATCGCGGCAGGCATGATCAGGATCGGCGCGCCCACCAGCGCCCCCAGCGTCCAGATCGGATCGATGCTCAGCGCCACCCCGAACAGCATCACCAGGCTGATGGCGTCGCGCGTGGCCCCCGTGATCAGCGTGGCCCAGACCCCCTGGACCGCCATCGTGTCGCCCTGGATCCGCTCGATCATCGCGCCGGGCGAATTGTCTCGGAAAAAGCGGCTGTCCAGCGTCAGGATATGCGCCAGCAGCTGCGTCTGCATGGTCGTGGACACCGCCAGCGAGATCGTCGTCAACAGGGCCCGGCTGGCCACAAGCGTGACCGCGCGCAGCAGGAAGATGCCGAAGATCGCCGCCCCCACCCACCAGATCGCACCCGGCTGCTTGCCGATGAAGACCAGGTCGAACAGCGGCTTCAGCATCCAGCTGATCAGCGCCAGCGTGGATCCCTCCAGCGTCATCAGGAAGAAGGCCAGCGCCATCTTGCCCCAGTGCTGGCGCAGATAGTCGTCCCACAGCCGCCGCAGCAGGCCCGGCACCTTGGACGCATCCGGGGCGGGCGGCACGGTCGCGCCGCGCGTCGCGGCGGCAATCAATCGGGAGGGGCTGTCCTGGCGCGGGTCCACGTGTCTGTCGGGCCTTTCGGTCGCGGGCGCGGGCGCCCTTTTCGATCACGCCCAGCCATACCCCTTTCCGACCTTGCGCCACAAGGCCACCCCCCGTTGACGCGGACGGGGTGTGGCCGTACCGATCTTGCACGATGTGAAGGAACGCTTGCGATGAGCCTTGCCCACGGACCCGACCTGATTGCCATTCCCGGACCCTCGCCGGTGCCGGCCCGCGTGCTGAACGCGGCGCACCGCGCCTCGCCCGACATCTATGCCGACGATCTGGCGCAGGTGAACCTGCAGGTCATGGCGCAGCTGAAGCGCCTGGCGGGGACGCGGGCAAACCTGGCGCCCTATATCGGCAACGGCCATGCCGGCTGGGAGGCGGCGTCGGCCAACATGTTCGCCCCCGGCGACCTGGCGCTGGTGCTGACCAGCGGCCATTTCGGCCGGTCCTGGGCCGAGATGACCCAAGGTCTGGGCGTCACGGTCGAGCGGCTGGACTTCGGCGCGCTTGCCCCCGATCCCGCGCGCCTGGCGGCTCGTCTGGCCCAGGACCCGCAGGGCCGCATCCGCGCCGTGATGGTGTGCCAGACCGACACGGCCAGCGCGACCCTGGCCGACATCCGCGCGATCCGGGCGGCGATGGGCGATCACCCGGCGCTGCTGGTGGTGGATGCCATCGCGTCCCTCGGCTGCGCGCCGATGCGGATGGACGACTGGGGCGTCGACGTGCTGATCGCCGCCAGCCAGAAGGGGTTGATGTGCCCGCCCGGCACGGTCTTCGTGTGGTTTTCCGACCGGGCGGCGGCGCGCGGGCGGACGTCGCTGACGTCACCGTGGTGGGACTGGCACCTGCGCGCGGGGTCGGACGCGCTGTGGCGCTGGTGGGGCGGCACGCCGCCCGTCCAGCACATCTTCGCCCTGTCCGAGGCGCTGACGATGATCCTGGACGAAGAGGGGCTGGAGGCCACCTGGGCGCGCCACGACCGCCTGGCCCGCGCCACCTGGGCCGCGGTCGACGCCTGGTCGGTCGGCGGCGACATCCGCCTGTCGGTGGCCGATCCCGCCGCCCGGGCCTGTTCGGTGACCGCGGTGACGCTGCCCGGGGCCGACGCGCTGCGGGCTTGGGTGACGCACGAATGCGGGGTGACACTGGGCGTGGGCCTTGGCGCGCCCGACCCGTCGGGTGCGCTGCGCATCGCGCATATGGGCCACACCAACGCGGGCGTCCTGCTGGGCACGCTCGGCGCGATCGAGGCCGGGCTGACCGCCCTTGGCATCCCGCACGGCACCGGCGCATTGGAGGCGGCAGCGGCCAGCATCGCCCGTTCGGCAGGAACCGCCGACGGCGGCAGGCACTGACGCGCCGGGCCGCCGAAGGCAGGCCCGGCGCCACCGAACGGCCCGGCGCCGTCAGGCGCCACGCGCGGCGGTCGACCGTTCGGACCGGTGCGACTGCGTGCAGATGACGGGCGTTCGCCTCAGGTTGGATACGACACCAAAAGGTGGCTTTTACGCAGCTTCGTTGCCTGCGACGCGCGCCAAGGTCACCACCGTATCGCCATAGCTGCGCCGGTCCAGCAGCGTGACTCCAGCGGGCAGCATCGGCGGGCGCGATTCCTCCCAGATGATCCATGCCCCCGCGCCGATCCAGTCGCCCTGCATGGCAGAGGCCAGTGCGATCTCTCCGCGTCCCTGGCCATAGGGCGGATCAAGGAACACGACGTCGAACGTCGGCCCCGCATGCCGCCCCAGCTTGGTCGCATCGCGGCGCAGCAGGCTGGCTTTGTCCTGCACCCTGGCCTTGGTGATGTTCTGCCGCATCAGGGCATGGGCGCGGGCGCCGTCGTCGACCAGGGTCGCGTGGGCCGCACCGCGCGACAACGCCTCCAGCCCCAGCGCCCCGGTCCCGGCGAACAGGTCCAGCACGCGCGCCGCCGGCAGCGGATTGCCGTGCGTGCCGTTGATCAGCAGGTTGAAGATCGCCTCGCGGACGCGATCGGTCGTGGGGCGCAGATGCGCCGCCGGATCGCCTGCGCCCAGGTCTGCCAGCTTCAGGCCGCGCAGCGTGCCGCCGACGATCCTCATGATGGCGTCCCGCGGTGACGGCGGGGGGCATCCTGCCCCCCGCACCCCCCTGGGCCGACCTGCGAACAGGACCCGGTCATGCCATCAGCGCCTTGAGGTCCGCGACGGTGGAGATCACCGCCGGGTCCGGACTGATCCCGCCCTCAATCAGGCGCTTGCCGATCATGTAGGCGCGGGCGTTGTTCAGCGCATCGACCGCGATCAGGGTCCCCTGCCGGTAATACCAGACCGATGCGGCGTGATCGCCCTGCCCCGCCCGCGTGACGACCTGATCATGGCCCGCATTCAGACCCGCGATCTGCAGCTTGGCATCGAACTGGTCCGACCAGAACCATGCCTTGGGCACATAGTCCCGCGTCAGCCCCAGCACGTTGTCGGCCACGCATTCCGCCATGTCGATCGCCCCGCCCACGCTTTCCAGCCGCAGCCGCCCGCCCTGCCAGGGCGTGCTGGCGCAATCGCCTGCGGCCCAGATCAACGGATCCGACGTGCGGCCGTGCAGGTCGGTCGCGATGCCGTTGTCCAGATCCAGCCCCGCCGCGCCGGCAAGCGCGGTTTCCGGCAGCACGCCGATGCCCATGATCACCAGATCCGCCTCGATCTGCCGGCCGTCGGTCAACGCGACCCCGGTCGCCCGGTCGTCTCCGGTGATCCGGCTAATCCCCGTGCCTTCCAGGATGGTGACGCCATGCGCCCGGTGCAGCGCGCGGACCAGGTCCGCGGTCTGGGCGGCCGCGACGCGGCCCAGGATGCGCGGTGCCGCCTCGATCAGCGTGACCTCCAGGCCCAGCTTGCGCGCGACCGCCGCCGCCTCCAGTCCGATATATCCGCCGCCGATCACCACCAGGCGCCGCCCCTCGCGCATCTGCGGCGCCAGCGCGTCGACATCGGCCAGGCTGCGGATCACATGCGTGCCGGGCAGGTCGCCGCCCATCGCCGCGGGCAGGCGCCGCGGCGCCGCGCCCGTGGTCAGCGCCAGCGCGTCATAGGAATACGTGCCCCGATCGGTCGTCAGGACCTGCCCCGCCCTGTCGATGGACAGCGCGGTTTCCGACAGGTGCAGCGCGATCCCCTGGTCGCGCCACCATTCGGGCGCGCGCAGCGTCAGGCGGTCCAGCCCCATCTGGCCCAGCAGATAGGCCTTGGACAAGGGCGGGCGCTGATAGGGGGCGGCGGGCTCGTTTCCGATCACGGTCAGCGGCCCCTCGTGGCCCTTGGCCCGCAGCCGCGCCGCCATCGACGCTGCCGCCTGCCCCCCGCCCACGATCACGATGCGCATCTGCCGCCTCTCTGGTCTGTTCACCGGAGGCACCCTATAGTCGCCGCGAATCCGTTGCAATTCAGGAGAATGCGATGACCATCACCGCCGGGGACAAGCTGCCCCAGGGCCAATTGCTGCGCGTGAGCGAGGCCGGCCCCGAGACCGTCGACACCGCCGACCTGATGCAGGGCAAGGTCGCCCTGTTCGGCCTGCCGGGCGCCTTCACCGGCACCTGCACGAACGCGCATATGCCCAGCTTCGTGCGCAGCGCCGACGCGTTCCGCGCCAAGGGCGTGTCGCGCATCGTCTGCATCACCGTGAACGATCCCTTCGTGGCCAAGGCCTGGGCCGATCAGACCGGCGCGACCGAGGCCGGGATCGAGGTCCTGGCCGATGCCGACGGCAGCATGACCAAGGCCCTCGGCCTGGACTTCACCGCCCCTCCGGTCGGCTTCTTCGGCCGCTGCAAGCGCTTTGCGGCCTATGTCCAGGACGGCGTGGTCAAATCGATGGATGTCGAGGACAGCCCCGGCACCTGCAGCGTCAGTGCCGGAGAGGCCCTGCTGGAAAAGGTCTGACCGCAGACCCATGGCACGACACCGGGGGGTCCGGGGGGCTGGCCCCCCGGCCCTTCGCGGGACGCAAGGGCCCACTCACGGCGACGGATCGCCCTTGCGGAAGGGGGTGAACTCGGCCAGCGCCTCGATCTCGGCGCCCATCGCGTCGCGTTCCTGATCCAGATAGTTTTCCAGCGCGCGCAGGAAGCCCGGATCGCGCACCCAGTGCAGCGAATGGATCGGCACCGGCTCATATCCCCGCGCCAGCTTGTGATCCCCCTGTGCCCCCGCCTCGACCCGGCCGAGCCCATGCGCGATCGCATGGTCGATGGCCTGGTGATAGCACAGCTCGAAATGCAAAAAGGCGTGGTCGGCCACGCAACCCCAGTAGCGGCCATAGATCGCGTCCGGCCCCAGGAAGTTCAGCGCCCCCGCGATGGGCCGGCCGTCGACCTCCGCCAGCACCAGCAGGATGTCGTCGCGCATCGTGTCCTGGATGCGGTCGAAGAAGGCCCGCGTCAGATAGGGCTGCCCCCATTTGCGCGCCCCGGTGTCCTGATAGAATTCCCAGAACGAGTCCCAGTGATGCGGCCTCAGGTCGTCGCCGGTCAGGTGCCGGATCGTGCCGCCGAACGCCTGCGCGCGGGCGCGCTCCTTGCGCAGATCCTTGCGCTTGCGCGAGGACAGCGCCCCCAGGAAATCGTCATAGCTGGCATAGCCGCGGTTCAGCCAATGATACTGCTGCGTCACGCGCGGCAGGAACCCCGCCGCCTCGCCCAGATCGGCCTCGTGCTCGGTGCAGAAGGTGACATGCGCCCCCGACACGTCCAGCCGCTCGGCCACCTGCATCAGACCCGCCAGAAGGCCCACGCGGGCCTCGTCGTCGCGGGCCAGCAGGCGCGCGCCGGTGGCGGGGGTGAAGGGTACCGCGCATTGCAGCTTGGGATAATAGCGCCCGCCCGCCCGCGTATAGGCCTGCGCCCAGGCATGGTCGAAGATGTATTCGCCCTGGCTGTGCGACTTGGCATAAAGCGGCGCCGCGGCGACGGTCTGCCCGTCGCGCTCCAGCGTCAGGTGCAGCGGCTGCCACCCCGTGCCGGTGCCCACGGATCGGGACTGCTCCAGCGCGGACAGGAAGCGGTGCGTGGTAAAGGGATTGCCGTCGCCCAGAGCGTCCCAGACCTCTGGGTCGATTGCGGCGATCGAGGGATGGGTGGTCAGGGTCATCATGTCGGTCATGCCCCGGAAGATAGGGTGCGGGGCGCGGCTTGTCAGGACCCGCCGGTGTCGCGGGGCGCCGCAGGTCGGCGCCCCTTGGGTATTTATGCAGCGAAATGGCGTCAGATCGCCGCGCGATAGCCTTCGAAGGTGATGTTCATGGCGACGCGACGGGCGGCCTCTTCCTCGGCGGCGCTGCGGATGGTCCAGGTCAGCACCGGAACGCCCTGCGCGCGCAGCGCATCGACGCGCGGATTGTCCAGATCGCCCTTGTCATGCGAGATGAAGCACGCCCCCACCGCATCGAAATCGCGGATCTGCGCCAGCTCCTCGCGTCGGGCGGGCGCGACCTGCGGCCAGTCGCCCTCGGGAAAGGCGCAGGTGGTCAGGCCCACCGGCACGTCCGGAGCCGCGGCGCGGAAGGCCGCGATCATGTGCGGGTTGAAGGACATGACCGCCACCGGCCCGTCATAGCCTGCCAGCACCTTGGCCACGCGCGTGGACAGCGGGCCGACATCTGGCCCGCAGGCGCCGTCCTGGTCCTTGATCTCGATCAGCAGCGGCACCTGGCCCGCGACCAGGTCAAGGAACCGGGCCAGCGTCGGCACCGGCTCGTCCGTGCCCAAGAGGCGCAGACCGGCCAGCGTCTGCGCGTCGGTCGCGCCGATCACGCCCTCAGCCCCGGTCAGCCGCTTCAGCCGATAGTCGTGAAAGACCAGCGGCTCTCCGTCCGGGCCGGGCTGGATGTCGCATTCGATGCCGTAGCCCGCCTCGATCGCGGCGCGGGCGGCGGCCAGGCTGTTCTCGGGGACCCCCGCGCCATGCAGGCCGCGATGGGTGATCGGCACGGTCAGAAAGCGCGGGTCCAGCATCAGCGGACCTCGAAGACGGCTTCGATCTCGACCGCGACGCCGAAGGGCAGCGAGGGCGCGGACACCGCGGCGCGCGAATGACGCCCGGCCTCTCCGAAGACCTCGACCATCAGGTCGGAACAGCCGTTGATGACCTTGGGCTGATCGGTGAAGTCAGGGGTCGAGTTCACAAAACCGGTCAGCTTGACCACCCGCGTCACGCGGTCCAGGTTGCCGATCGCGGCCTTCAGCTGCGCGATCAGCGCCAGCCCGCAGCGGCGCGCGGCGGCGGCACCGTCCTCCAGGCTGGTCGTGTCGCCCAGCTTGCCGGTGATCAGCCCATTGTCGTCCGCGCTGATCTGCCCCGAGATGAAGACCAAGTTGCCGGTCTGCACGAAGGGGACATAGTTCGCCGCCGGCATGGGTGCTGCGGGAAGGGTGATGCCTTTTTCGGCCAGGGTCTGTTCGACGCTCATGGGATCCTCGCTTGGTTTCGCCCGGACCCTAGCGCGGGTCGCGTCAGGCGACCAGAGCCTCGGCGCGTTTCAGGTCCACGCTGACCAGCTGGCTGACGCCCTGCTCGACCATGGTGACGCCGAACAGCCGGTCCATCCGGCCCATCGTCACCGCATGGTGGGTGATGATCAGGAACCGCGTGTCGGTCCGGCGGGTCATCTCGTCCAGAAGATCGCAGAATCGGCTGACATTGGCATCGTCCAGTGGCGCGTCGACCTCGTCCAGCACGCAGATCGGCGCGGGATTGGCCAAGAACACCGCAAAGATCAGCGCCATCGCGGTCAGCGTCTGTTCGCCCCCGGACAAAAGGCTCAGCGTCGACAGCCGCTTGCCGGGCGGCTGGCACATGATCTCCAGCCCCGCATCCAGCGGGTCGTCGGATTCGACCATCACCAGGCGCGCCTCGCCGCCCCCGAACAGCGTCGTGAACAGGGTGGCGAAATTAGCGTTCACCGTCTCGAACGCGGCCAGAAGGCGCTCGCGCCCCTCGCGGTTCAGGCTGCCGATCCCGGCGCGCAGCTTGCGGATCGCCTCCTCCAGGTCGGTCTTCTCGGCGGCCAGCCCGTCGCGTTCGGCCTCCAGGGCGCGCTTGTCCTCGTCGGCGCGCAGGTTGACCGCGCCCAGGGCCTCGCGCGCGCCGCGCAGGCGGGCGATCTCCTGTTCCAGCCGGTCGACGGGGGCGGTCAGGTCGACCTCGCCCAGGCCCGCGCGCAGCTGGTCGGGGCTCTGCTCGGTCTCCTCGCGGATGCGGGCGCGGGCCAAGGCCTCGGCCTCGCGGGCAGCCTCCTGGCGGGCCT
>NZ_JXYF01000007.1:0-9365 GCF_000967735.1 Paracoccus sp. S4493 | reverse complement strand
AGTTTTCGGGGGGCACCTCAGGCTGACAGGTGGCCTATGTCGGCTGTTGTCCTAAGCACCTACAAGATCTGGCAGGATGAAGATGCCATGAACCGGCCCGGCGCCAAGCCTCTGTTCGTGAAAGAGGCCCCGGCCGCGTCCTGACCAGGGCCCCATGCCCAAACGCGGGCTTTTGACTGTCCCCGCCGCCTGTAAAGCGTGACAGCCTGCCATACCCCGGAGCCGTGGGGTTTGGCCTATCTCAACCTTGGATCAGCATTACCGTGGCCTAGATGCCTTTTGCGATGCCCTGGCGGCTTTCGCTGCAACTCGCTTCGCGGTCTTGTCGATCTCGACCCAGAGCAGCGGCCCTAGCCGTTCGATCGTGGGGCGAGCCTCGCTATCGAAGGCAGGGCGCAAGAACGGCTGCGGCGCAGTGCCGGGGTGCTGCGTGCCGGCGAACGTGCCCCCATTCAGCCTGGCGCGTGTGCCCAGCTCTACAAACTTTGCGTAGAAGATTTCCTCGGCGGGGCCGAGGTAGAGCATCACCCCTGGGTTCTGAACGCGGAACGCACGGCGAGCGCCACGCATGGCAGCAAGAGCTGCGGTCTTGTCCCCGCGCGTGCTACGCATAGCCTGTGCATAGGCAGCATCGCCCACATCCCCGGTCACTTTCGTTCCCAGGATGATGTTGCCCTCAAGGTCGCCACCCTCGATTGGCGCATATCTCTTGGCCTTTTCCTGCATTGGTTCTGCAGCCTTGCGAAGCGCGCGGCGCATGACACCGGTCCGCGTGGTCTTATTGGCGATTTCGAGAAGCGCCGCTTCCAGATCTTCGAAACCCTGAAGGCTAAATTTCATTCGCCCGCCTCCTGAGGGTGAAGGTAGCTTTCCGCCCTTTGCTTCTCGATGCGCAGCAGCCGTCTAGCGCTGGCAACATCCCCCCCGGATAGGATCTCCAGATCGAAAGCGTCCTGTGCGGCTATCAATCGCGCGCACGCGGCGACGAGACGCTTTGCATCTGCAAGCTGCGACGATGTTGCGCCATAGCTGCGAAGCTTGGTTTGTAGACGCTCGACATTATACGCGATTTTTTCTGGGCAAAGCTTACACATGGCGCTCACTGCATCCCCCGATCGAGGACTTGCTTTAAGTGCAAACCGACTGCGGACTGCCGCGTGTTTGATAAACAATCAAAACCGGTCCATGTCATTGATAGGAATAGGTAATTAAGCGTTTGAAATGCCGGTCCGCACCGTGCAAAAATCAAAGACGGGGAAAAAATCTTTGCGTCATACCCTCGTGGGTCCGAAGGAAATCGGTTCGAAACCTTCATGCCCGCCCCCCCTGCTTCCATGGCTGGCAGCTTCATGCGCTCACCTCCTGCAGGGCATTGCGCACGCGGGTCTCAATGATCTGCCGTTCGGTGCGCCACATCTGGTCTGCGGCTTCCATGAGAAGGGCCACGGTTGCCGGATCGTGCCGGGTCAGCATGTCACGCCGTGACGCTTCCATCCGTTCGGCATACTCGCGATCGATGCGGGCCATGGCGTCTTGCAGCTGACCAGCCATCAGGCGTCCCCCTTGCTGGCCTGGGCCGCTTCTACAGCGTCCATGCGCTCGCTCAGCCAGTTAAGCGAGATCAGGGTCAGGCCCTTGATTAGCGCGTCGCTGTGCGCCTCCGTCCGCCACCGCGCGTCCGTGATGGGGCCGGTCTTGTTCTCCGTGTCGCTCAGCAGTTCGTCCGCGAACTTGCGGGCTGCGACCTCGCGGACCGCGCTGCGTTCTTCGGGGGTCAGGTGACGGGGGAATGCGGGGAACGTCATCACTGTCACTCCGTCAGGGTCACTTTTGCCATGACGGCATCGGCCAGAGGCGTGACGCCAAACGCCATCACGGCGCGCACGGCGATCAGGTTCAGTTGGAACAGCGACATTGGCGAGCCGTCGGGCAACCGCAGGGCCGATGCGCGCGAGGGCATGATGCCCATGTCCACCACGTCGGCCGCGATGTCGGATGCGGCGATCAGGGCAATCTCGCCCGGCTCCAGCCCTTCGCTGATCACGGCAGGGATGCCGAAGATCATTCCGCCTGCCGGGGTCATGGCGATGCGGCCCTCTGCGCTGAGAGGCGCCAGAACGGCCGCTGCAGCGGGGGAAACGGCCCATCGCAGCACCTGGCCCGATTTCGTCAGCATCGCCTGCAGAGCGCCGCCCAGAGCCGTCACGATGGCGGCCGGGGCGTCTTTGGCCGCCGTCAGGTTCACCGGGGCCGATCCGGCCAGCAATTCGAACATGCGGGCATCGACGGCGCGACCGATCGCGGATTGCAGCAAGCTGTTGATGAAGCCTTGTCCGGGTCCGTCGACGCGCTGCCATGCCTCGTCAGATGCGACGACGATCACGCCGACGCTCTCCTCGGTCAGCTTCTTGCCTTCCAGCTCCAGCTCACCGACCGGGATCAGGCCGCCCTCGGACAGACCGGACGGGATGGGCAGGCTTTCGGTGTGGATCAGGGGCGTATCGAAAGGCACGCGGCGGAACGCCTGTTCGCTGACCATCGACAGGAATGCGCTGGCCTGTCCTGCGTTCTGGATGAATGCCATCACAGCACTCATCACGCCGACCGCTGCCAGGCTGGAGGTGTCGGTGGCCTTGGTCAGCACGTCGACGGCGCGCGTCGGGGCGCCCATCTCGGACATGTCGACTGCATCCAGCTTAAGGGCTTTGGAACGGGCCAGCCACTGGATGGTGGCGGCGGCTTCAACACGCGCGGCGGCGGCCGAGGTGCTGGCAAGGGAGCGGTTGGGGGTCATCGGTTCGCCTATCTGTTTTGCTTCGTTGATTCTGAGGCAATCAGGCGATTGGCGCGATGGAGGGGGTGACTTTGAGCTTTTCTAACCCTGCAAAGTCACGCGCCACAGGATGCCGGCGCGGGTCCGTTCGGTGCGTTCGATGATCTCGGCGGGGCGGGCTGACAGCCACTTGCCTAGGCTTTTGACGCTCGAAAGGCCCAAGCCGGAGAATGCCTGGACGACATCGGGGACCGGTTCGCCGATCGCCTCGGCCGCCTTCCGCAGGGCATCGACGCTCTGCCACAGCTCGGCTGCGGTAAACCAATCGCCGTCAGTCAGGTCAGCAATCAAAGGGACGGGATCAATTGCGGGCGCGTCCTGGCCCATGAGCTGCGCAAGCATGGCCTCGATGCGGGCCAGCCGCCGGATGACGTCGGCATCATGCAGGCTCAATGGCAGGCCAATCCCAGATGCCTTGAATTGTGGCAGCGCGCATTTCTTACCCATGCCAGTCCTGAGCTGCGAACATCCGCCAGCCTGCGACGACCCCCCGGTCATGGCTTCACCCACAAGCCGGCGCGAATGTCGGCATGGATCTGCCGGTGATGGCGGCGACACAACCAGGTCACGTCCAAGGGTCGGGAATAGCATTCATGATGCGCATCCACGATCACGCCATCCTCTCGATGACGAGCCCCACACACCTCGCACGCGTCGCGCTGCAGAGTGCCCTGCTGCACAGCGGTTCGCACGGCCCGATGCGCCTTCTTGGCAGATACTGGGGTGTGGCGTGACAGCGTGACATTCGTCTTTTCTGTCGAGCTCATGGACTTAACCCCCAGTCCTGGGCGTGACACGTGACAGCCCTAAAGGGCTTGTCACGCTTGTCACGGCCTTCCCGGCCTCTGGCGCCGTGACATTTGTTGCGATGTCACGCTCTGTAACGCCTGTCACGCTAGGGGCGTTGCTGGGACATCCTGCCCGATAAACCTCAGTCTGAATTGCAGGGTCATCTACCAGATATAGATCATCATGCACGCTCATCAGCTTCATGCAGACGAGGTCGTTCCGCACCCGAAGGAAGGCCTGACGCTTTGACGCGGCGTTGTCGCCGGTATGCTTGGCATAGAAAGCATCTCGCCAATCATCGATATGGACGCCAAGAAATGCCGTGCCATTCTCGTTCCAGATGCCCTGTGAGCATGCAGCAGCTTGATAGGTAGCGAGAGCCAAGGCTTGCGCTGGGGATCTGCGAGTTTGTCGTTCAGGGGCCTCCGCGCTGCGCAGAACCGCGCTTTGCGCATTCCCGCACAATTGGACGTTTTCAAGGGTAAAGTGCATATCTGCGGGCGGTTCGGCATCCTTCATCTTGGTGTTGATGAGCTGAACGCAGTTTCCGTCCTTTTCAACGCGATACTCAAAGTCCAATGCGCCTTTCAGCGCCATAGCACCGCGGGCCCTTTGTTTGTCGGCATGACCCGAATGATGGACAAGCATTACGACACAGCCCGGATAGCGCGCCTTGAGGTCGTCCATCGCGGCAATGAAATCGCTCATGTCCTTGGTGTTGTTTTCATCGCCGGCGCCAAAGTTTCGCGCCACGGTGTCGATAATGATAAGGCGGGGTGCGCCGTGTTCTCTGGCTACGAGGTCGGCCGCTTGAGACACCGCCGTCGCTGATGCCTGGTCAAGAAATTGCGCGGCACGCTCTGACTTGAATAGCGGAACGCCTGCAAGGGGCGTGCCCCGCTCCGCACTCCAAGCCGCAAAGCGTCTGGCTAGGCCATTGTGACCTTCGCCCGCGATAAACAGGACGGGCCCCTGCATGGTCTTGTGGCCGTGGAATGGTTGACCTGTCGCGACGGAGAGCCCCAGATCAACAGCGACGAAGGACTTGCCGCCACCAGGGTCCCCAAAGATCTCGCCTAAAGTGTCAGTCTCGATCAAGCCCTCGACGATGTATTCCGGCTCGCGCCATTCCAGATCCGACACCGCAACGAAGCGGAATTGTGATGGAGTGATGGGTCTCACAGCCCCAGGTTCGCTATGCGCTGCATCGAGAGCACTCAAAGCTGCAAATTCATTCATGCGGCATGCCCTGCTGCACGTAGGCGAAGAACGCAGCCTTCTCCTGCGGGGTGTAGCGGTTAAAGCAGGCGAGGCCATAGGCTTTCCGCTCAGCTCTGCTCGCCCTATCAGCCCAGAATGCTGCCTCCTCCATGAGGCTTCCGAACAGGACGATCGGCATTCCTGCGCGCAGGAACTCGTGCGCACTTTCCAGAACGGTCAAGCGATCGTCGGGTTCAAATTGGGCCAGCGCATCGCTGAAACGCCTTGCGATAGCTTGAAGCTCTGGCATACTGTAATTGCAATCTGCTGAAGATTGAATTCCAGCCTCGGTCGCGCCCGCCAGCGCACCGGGGCTATTCCATGTCTGATCGTTCATAGCCGGGCCTCATGCCGCGCGACGTGCAGCTTCCCAGGACTCGATCTCATCGAGCCTCCAGCGGGTGCAGCCGGGCGAAAGGGAAATTGGTTTCGGGAAGGTCGGATCAGCTTTTACCCAGCGCCAAACAGTTGGACGGGTGACATTGTAGCGGCTGGCGACCTGCTTATCTGATAGATACACGGTGCATCCTTTCGTTGCGGATGCGAACAAGCTGGACTAGCCAATGCGGACGAAAAATCTGCGGCCGTATCTCTGTCCCAATATTGTTTAGTTCAGGTCTTTAGCGCCGCGATCCGCCGCTTTCCTGATTGCATCGTCTGACATCCCCGAGAACGCTTTTGCCAAGTCTGGATACTTCTTAAGCGCTGCGTTGCGGGCAGCTTTCCCAGTGATGCCGATGCTATGCTGATCCTGGATAGCCGCGGCCAGCTTGGCATTCCGGCCTTGGGTCTTGGGTTTGCGGCCACGTCGCTGCGCACTACTGGACAGGAACTCGACGTCCGATGGTTCAATCCTCGACCAGAGGGCATCCATCAGGAAGTCATTCGCTTGCCAAACGTAAATTTCGGCTAGATCCAGATCGTCGCCGTCCAGTGCTTTCAGACCGGCACAAGCTGCGTCGTAAGCGCCCAGCCAGGCGCGGCGCCCCGTGCTGAAGTCGTCTGTAGCTTGCCGTTCTCCCGCGCGATCTCCGACCCAAAACCCGGTCGCGTCAACAGACTGAGATGACGCAGTCGCATGCGCTATCTTCTCAAGCCGTCGCCGCAGCGCCTTTGCGTCCACTATCCTGCTCCTAGGAACTGTGCCCAGTCAGCCATCATCTGCCGGCGCTTTTCGATCATATCCCCGCGCCGATAGGCACGCTCGACCTCGGACCCAACGCGATGCGCCAAAGCGATCTCGGCCATGTCGCGGGGATAGTCTGTCTGTTCAGCTGCCCAGTCGCGGAAAGTGCTGCGCAGTCCGTGGGGGACCGCTGGGCGCCCTGATCGTGGATCTAGCCACCCTGCGCGCTCAGCTTTCAGTTCATCGGCCTGCATGCGCCGCATGACGGCGCTGATGCTCATGTCAGACAGCTGCCCGCCCCGCGGCGCCGCAAAGATGTATGGCGTGCCTGCAAGCCGCGGCATGGCTTCAACGATCGCAATCGCCTGATCCGTCAGCGCGACCCGATGCTCACGCTCGGCCTTCATTCGTTCGGCGCTGATGGTCCAAATCTTCGCATTGGTATCAACCTCTGCCCAAGTGGCGCCGCGGACCTCTCCGGAGCGACTGGCACATAGCGTCAGAAACTCCAGCGCACGTGCAGCAGTGCCCTCACGCTTCCGCAAAGCTGCGAACCATTCTGATACCTCGCCCAGAGCTACCGCGGGGTGGTTGCCTTTGCCTGAGATCCTGCTAGGCTTTGGCAACAAGGCATCGAGATTGCCGCGCCACCGGGCCGGGTTGTCGCCGGTTCGATGACCAGCCACGCCAGCCCAGGACAGCACGCTTTCCATGCGCCCACGCACCCTCGTCGCAGTTTCAGTCCGCGTCTGCCAGATCGGCTCCAGCACTCGCAGCATGTCGTGGACGGTCAGGTCGTTGACGTGCATGTCTCCGATCTGCGGGCCGGCATAGGTGTCGAGGGTCGATCTCCACTGCTGCCGATGCTTGTCGTTCCGGAACTCCGCCAGCTTGCTTTCAAGGAAGCGGTCAGCTGCCTGGGCAAACGTCAGACCGCGCTTCTGAGACGCCACCAGCGCCGCCCTGACGACCTTACGTTCCTCTATTGGGTCGACGCCCTGTCGGATCTTGCTCTTAGCTTCTCGTGCCATCTCACGCGCCTGGGCAAGCGTCACATCAGGATAGCCGCCTAGGCCGACATCGCGACGCTTGGTCCCGATCGTCGTTCGGAATATCCAGCTACGAGCTCCCGTGGGGCTAATCTGCAGACACAGGCCGGCCACCCCGCCGACCGCGAACATGACATTGCGCCCCTGCCCCGGATGCTTCAGCCGCTTCACATCGATGGCGGAGAGTTCCGCAGCCTTCTTCGGCATTTCGCACCCACGTTCTACCCATCGAAAACGATAGATGATAGGCGCGACAGGATGCAACGTGTCTTTACGGCGGGAAAGCCTAACCCGCTGACGATCCGGGATACTTGTTACCGGTAGCGTCAGGCCGCTACACGACGAAGGGGGCCTTCGTCTCCGCCATCACCTCACCGTCACGATATGATCAACTGACCTGATGCGGTTCTGTGGTCGTCGTGAGTGTCGTCGGACGCCTCCGTCGCATGACCAAAGCACCGTCGGCCATGGGCCAGGCGAACCATCATTCCGTCCGCGGCGATGAGGGTGCCGGTCGCCCGACATCCTCACCGCAGCAGATGCAGATCTTTGGACGGTCAGCGGCGGGGATGATCCGGTCCGCCTCAAGCTGTTCGAACAGGTCGAAGAACGCCTCGTCGGTCGCCTGATAGGCGGTGAAGCCCAGCTTGCGGCTTTTGGACATGTCGGTCACGACCTCGATCGGCCGACCCAGGTCGGCGTCGGTGTGCCACGGCGACACAAGGCGGGTGATGTCCGGCTCGGCCAGCCCTTCGCGTTCGGCGATGCGTGCCCAGATCGCGGCGTCGTCCGCCATCTGGTCGGCCAGGGGGCGTTCGGTGCCGTCGAAATCCTCGGCTTTGACGCCGAACCAGTCGGCCAGACGGTGCCACATCCAGTTCCAGCGGAAGACGTCGCCGTTGACGATATTGAAGGCCTGGTCATGCGCGGCGGGCGTGGTCGCCGCCCAGATGACCTGGGCGGCCAGCTGGCGGGCGTCGGTCATGTCCGTCAGGCCGTTCCACTGCACGGCCGATCCGGGAAAGCGGAACGGGCGCCCGGTCTCGCGGCAGATGGCGGCATAGACGGCCAAGGTGGTGCCCATGTTCATGGCGTTCCCGACCGCCTTGCCGATGACGGTGTGGGGGCGGTGGATGCTGTAGGTGAAGCCGTCGCGGCGCGCGGCCTCGAACAGTTCATCCTCCTGCGCGTAATAGAAGTTCGCGACGTCCAGCCGCCCCTGATCCTCGCGGAACGGGGTCTTGGGCAGGCTGCCCTTGCCATAGGCCTCGAACGGTCCAAGGTAATGCTTCAGCCCGGTCACCAGCGCCGCGTGGCGCACGGTGCCAAGCGGACGCAGACCGTCGAACAGGTTGCGCAGCATCAGGGCGTTGACGCGGATGTTCTCGGCCTCGGTCGGCTGGCGCAGCCAGGTGGTCAGGAACACATGCGTCGGGGCCAGACCGTCCAGGGCGGCGGCAACGGATGCGGGGTCCAGCAGGTCGGCGGCCACGGGCGTCACGCCCTCCTGCGGCTGCGGATTGCGGCTGAGGCCCAGGACGGCCCATCCGTCGCGGACCAGTTGGGCGGCGATGGCGTGGCCTTGAATGCCGGTGGCGCCGACGACCAATGCGGTGCGGGTCATGAAACTCTCCTGTCTGTGTGCTGTCAGGGGATCTAGTCAGCGCGGCCTCGTCGTGCCAGACGGCACCAAATTGGGACATAGCCACCGAAAGGTAACCACCATGGAGCCCGGCAGCATCGACACCGACTGGCGCGAGGATTGCGCGCCCCGCCGCACGATGGAGATCTTTTCCACGAAATGGACCAGCATGATCCTGCACACGCTGCATGCCCAGCACGGGGGTGCGGCGCGCAACGGGGTGCTGCTGCGCAGCCTGCCCGGGATCTCCAAGAAGATGCTGGTGCAGACCCTGCGCGAGATGGAGGACAGCGGCCTGATCGACCGCCATGTCGAAAGCACGGTTCCGCCGGCGGTCGAATACAGCCTGACGCCGCTTGGCAGGCGCTTCGTCGACCTGGTCGAGACGGTCTATGCCTGGGGCCGGGCCAATGCCGACGCGCTGGATCAGCTGCAGGCCCGCGCGACGTCCCGGCGGAACCGCTAGGCCCGCAACCAGTCGCGCAACCACCGCATCGCGTCGAATCCCGGCGCGCCGGCGGGGGCATAGATCTGGTGGTCCAGCTGGCGCAGCAGGGCCTGCCTGCGCGGCCCGCCGCCCCCGCGCCACGCCAGATGTGCCGCTGCGGCCGCACGCAGCCTGGTCAGATCGCCGCTGGCCGCCGCCCTGCGCATCGCCGCCGCATG
>NZ_JXYF01000006.1:0-21437 GCF_000967735.1 Paracoccus sp. S4493 | reverse complement strand
GGCTTTGGCAGCGCGGCGGGTGCGGTGCCCGCCCCCCATGCTCCGGCGTCCTTCCAGGGGTTTCACCGGCCATCGGGGCGGGTGGGCACGCGCAATTATGTGGGCATCCTGACCTCGGTCAATTGCGCGGGATCGGTCGCCCGCTTCATCGCCGAGGAGGCAGAGCGTCAGGGCTGGCTGGCCGATTACCCCAACGTGGACGGCATCGTGCCCATCGTGCACGGCACCGGCTGCGGCATGTCCGGCAAGGGCGAAGGGTACGAGACGCTGTTCCGCACCATCGCGGGCTATGGCCACAACCCCAATTTCGGCGCCATCCTGATGGTGGGCCTGGGCTGCGAGGTCATGCAGATCCCCGACCTGATCGACCGGCGCGCGCTGAAGGACAGCGCCCGGTTCCGCTATATGACCATCCAGCAGACGGGCGGCACGCGGGCCACCGTCGACAAGGGCGTGGCGATCCTGCGCGAACTGGCCGCCGAGGCGGACCGTGCCACGCGCCGGACCGCGCCGGCATCCGCGCTGGTGATGGGCATGCAATGCGGGGGGTCGGACGGCTATTCCGGGATCACGGCCAACCCGGCCCTGGGCATCGCCTCTGATCTGCTGGTGGCGCAGGGGGGCATCTCGATCCTGTCGGAAACCTCCGAGATCTATGGCGCCGAACATCTGCTGACCCGACGCGCCGATCCCGAGACCGGCCGCAAGCTGATCGACCTGATCGAATGGTGGGAGGATTACACCGCCCGCAACTTCGGAGAGATGGACAACAATCCCTCGCCCGGCAACAAGCGCGGCGGCCTGACCACGATCCTGGAAAAGAGCCTGGGCGCCGTGGCCAAGGGGGGCAGCGCGCCGCTGTCGGCGGTCTATCGCTATGGCGAACCCATCGACCGGCCGGGTTTCGTCTTCATGGACAGCCCCGGCTATGACCCCTGTTCGGTGACGGGGCAGGTCGCGTCGGGGGCCAACCTGATCGCCTTCACCACCGGGCGGGGCAGCGTGTCGGGCTATCGCCCTGTGCCCTGCATCAAGATCGCGTCGAACCCCGACCTGTGGCGCCGGATGGAGCCGGACATGGATGTCGATTGCGGTGCCATCCTCTCCGGGGCGACCCTGCAGGAGAAGGGGCACGAGATTTTCGACCTGATGCTGGCCGTCGCCTCCGGTGCCCCGACGAAAAGCGAGGCGCAGGGGTTCGGCGCGGTCGAGTTCGTGCCCTGGCAGATCGGCGCGGTGATGTAAGTGAAAGGACAGCGAATGATACCAACCCCCATGACCGGACAGCGCGTCGTGATCACCGCGGCGGCCCAGGGGATCGGCCGCGCCAGCGCGCTGGCCTTTGCCGCAGCGGGTGCCGAGGTAATCGCCACCGACATCAACATGGACGGGCTCTCGACGCTGGACGGGTGCCGCACCGCGCGCCTGGACGTGCTGGACGGCGCCGCCGTGGCCGCGTTCTTTGCCGATCTGGGACCGGTGGACGTGCTGTTCAACTGCGCCGGGGTCGTGCATGCGGGCGGCATCATGGAGGCATCCGAGGCCGACCTGGAATTTGCGTTCGACCTGAACGTGCGATCGATGATGCGCACGATCCGGGCGGTCCTGCCGGGGATGGTCGATCGGGGGCGGGGGGCGATCATCAACATGTCCTCGGTCGCATCGTCTATCAAGGGGGTGCCCAACCGCTTTGCCTATTCCACCACCAAGGCCGCCGTCCTGGGTCTGACCAAGTCGGTCGCCGCCGATCATGTGGGCCACGGCATCCGATGCAACGCGATCTGCCCCGGCACGGTGCAGTCGCCGTCCCTGGACGACCGCCTAGCCGCGACGGGCGATGCCGTGGCGGCCCGCGCGGCCTTCGTCGCGCGCCAGCCCATGGGGCGCATCGCCGATGCGGCGGAAATCGCCGATCTGGCCGTGTATCTGGCAGGCGCGACCTATACCACGGGCCAAGCCGTCTGCATCGACGGCGGCTGGACACTCTGACCCAAGGAAGACGACATGAAACTTGTTCGCTTTGGTGCCGCGGGCGCCGAGAAACCCGGCCTGATCGACGCGGACGGCCAGATCCGTGACTTGTCGGCGCATGTGTCGGACCTGTCTGGACAGGCGCTGCATCCCGATGCACTGGCCGGCCTGGCGCGCCTTGATCCGGCGACGCTGCCGCTGGTCCAGGGCGATCCGCGTCTGGGCCCGCCCGTCGCGGGCACCGGCAAGTTCATCTGCATCGGCCTGAACTATGCCGACCATGCCGCCGAATCCGGCATGCAGGTCCCGCCCGAGCCTGTGATCTTCATGAAGGCCACCAGCGCGATCTGCGGCCCGAACGATCCGATCATCATCCCGCGCGGCAGCGAAAAGACCGACTGGGAGGTCGAACTGGCCGTCATCATCGGCAAGCCTGCCAAATATGTCGACGAAGCCGACGCCATGTCCCATGTCGCGGGCTTTGCCGTGACCAACGACGTATCCGAACGGGCGTTCCAGACCGAACGCGCGGGCCAGTGGACCAAGGGCAAGTCCTGCGACAATTTCGGCCAGATCGGCCCCTGGCTGGTCACCCCGGACGAGATCGCCGATCCCCAGGATCTGGCGATGTGGCTGAGCGTGAACGGTCAGACGATGCAGGACGGGTCGACGGCGACGATGGTCTATCAGGTGCCGTTCCTGATCCACTACCTCAGCCAGTTCATGACGCTGCATCCGGGCGACGTGATTTCCACCGGAACGCCTCCGGGCGTCGGGATGGGGATGCGGCCGCAACGCTTCCTGCGGGCGGGCGACGTCGTCGAACTGGGCATCAAGGGGCTGGGCCAGCAGCGCCAGGAGGTCATTGCCGACCCGGCCTGATGGGCGCATGCCGTCGCCCGTAACGCTTGGCCCCGCATGGGCCGGGCGTCACGGGCCGATCCCGGTCAGACGAAGATCAGGTCGTTGCCCAGCCCCTCGATCGTCATGTTGCGCACCGTCAGCACGTCACCGTCCCCAAGATCGAAGACGACGTTCGCGCCGATCTGCGCGGCATGGTCCCGCGCCTGCGCCAAGCTGGCGATCCCGAAGTCGACCATGCGGATCGTGTCGATGTCGTCCTGAAAATCCATGACCGCATCACGCCCGGCACCGTGACCGAAGACGAAGACATCGGCCCCCGCGCCGCCCCACAGCTGATCGCGTCCCGCACCGCCGTTCAGGCTGTCGTTTCCGGCCCCACCGTCCAGGCGATCATTGCCCTGCCTGCCGTGAAGGATGTCCGCACCGAACCCGCCGCGGATCACGTTCGCCCGGGCGTCGCCCAGCAGGATGTCGTTTCCCATCCCGCCGTGAATGTTCTCGACATTGCGGATCACGTCGGCCCCGTGCCCCGTGGCCTGCGCGCCCGTCATGGCCAGATCGATCCGCGCGGCCCGCGCCTGACCCATGAACGAGACCCAGTCCGTTCCCGCGCCGCCATCGATCGTGTCGTTGCCCGCCCCGCCCCAAAGCATGTCGTCGCCGACCCCGCCATGCAGGACGTCGTTTCCGTTCCCGCCGAAAAGGCTGTCAGCCCCGCCGCCGCCCGCAATCGTGTCCGCGCCACCCGCGCCGCGCAGGATGGTATCGGCCCCATTGCCGGTCATGCGGTTGGCCAGATCGTTGCCGACACCGGTCACCCGCCCCGTACCGGTCATCACCAGATGCTCGACATGGGCGGACAGCGCGTGGGACACGCCGGCATGCACGACGTCCCGACCGCCATTCGCCGTTTCGATCACCCGGTCACCCGCGTTGTCGACGTGATAGACGTCGTCGCCGGCCATGCCGTACATCCTGTCGGCGCCCGCCATGCCGTCGATGACATCATTGCCCGACAGCCCGAACATCGTGTCACTTGCCGCGGTCCCGCGCAGGCGATCGGCACCTGCGCTGCCAATGATGCTGCCCGGAGGGGCATCGGCGGGGAACAGCGGAAAGCCGGGGACCGGATCGGGGGTCGGACCCGGCCCGCCGACCACGGGGCCGGGGGGAACGCTACTGCCGTATTCGCCGGGCCTGATCTCTGCCCCGGCAATGCGGGCGACCAACGGCTCTCCGGGATCGGTCCATCGGCCGGCCCAGCCTTCCTGCCCCGGGGCCACCGCCCACAGATCGACATAGCTGGACATGGGGCCAATGTTCCAGATGCCGCCGGGCATGTCCGCGGCGCTGAATTGCGCCACGATACGCCCATCGACATAGAAGACGGCGGAACGGTCGGTCACGGTGACTTCATAGGTGTGAAAACCTTCCGCCGCGTCAAAGCCTAGGTCGATCACCGCGCGCCGCTGGCCGGCGTCATTCAGCGTGATATGGTTTCCGGCAGCGTCCTCCATGTGGATGGCCAGCTGGACCTGCGTGGTGTCGCCCCCCACGAATTCGAAATCGAATTCAACCCAAGGCTGATGCTGCCAGTCCGCTTTGTAGGTGAACAGTCCGAATACCGCGCCCGGTTGCATGTCGGGGGCCTGCACGGTCCATCCCCATGTTCCGGTGGTGGCGATCTGGGCGCCCTGAATCTCGCCGCTCTGATAGGGACGGGGCGATCCGGATGGGGACCGGCCCAGGACCAGTTCGATGGCACCATCCGCGCCGACGCGGACATTGTCATCCGACCACTGCATGATGCTTGATTGCCCGGCCGCCCAGTCCGAGATCAGCCAGCTGTCATTGTCGTGCTGTTCGCCGATCTCGTACAGATCAAGGGCAGGGGCGGTCGGGGTCGTGGTCATGCTCACCTCAGATGGTCGCAGGGACGGCGGCGGCCGAGACGGGCAGGGCAGCACGCGGTCCGATCAGGAAACCGGAAGGTTCAGTATGACCCGGACACCCTAATGCAACTTTAACGCGATCTTGCGCTGCGCGGTTTGTGCTGTGTCCCATGTGGGACGAACTCAAGCTGAGGAACGGCGTCGGATCTGCCAGAACAGCGCGATATTCTGTCGGCGAACTATATCAATGGCCCTGTCAAAGGTGATCGGAAGATCCAGCAGAAGACACACTGCGTTGCGTGCTGCCCCTGTGGGGATACGGTTCGCAAATCTAATCTAAGCGATAATTGAGGCGTAGAGCGGGAAGTGCACCGTCGAATAAGGCGTAAAATGTTGATGCGCTTGCTATCTTATCAAAACTCTAAACAGTTTTCAAAAAACGATCGCGCGCGACCACTATGGCAATATCAAAACTTTTATTAACAACTTAAGCGTGAACTATTAATTTATATTCAACCTTATATTAGATTGACGTATTGCACCATATGCACAAGTCTAAGACGTGCGTATCGATTGTCAGAGATAAGGGTCGTCCCGTCGCCGGTCGTTCCCTTGTGTCATAGGTTACCAGTCAGGCAACGTGCCCGTCCGTCATGACCTTTGGTCTGTGCGGACGGGCGTCCGCGATGCCGATGCCCAAGCAAATGCCAGCACCGAGAATCCTCCGCAGAGCGCATAGGCCGTGAGGCATTCCCAATATGCGAACCCGTTAACCAGGAACAGCATCATGACGCCGATGGCCACGGCTAGGGCAAAGGCAAGATTGGCTGCGATCATCCGACCCCTCCATTCGATAGCCGACCCCCTGCAAGGACAGGTGGCCACAGCGTTTCATTCAGAAACCAGGATGCGAGCAGATGGCCGTTTCGATCTTGGTTAACAGATCGTACCATGCACATTGGCAAAACGCCTAGGCAGAGGTGACATCCGGGACAAAAGCGGCGAAATCATGCCGTTACATGGTTCGATTTTCACGGATTGCTGCCGATGCCTCAGTTTTCGGCAAGCGTGACGGTACGTCGGCTAACAATTGCAAACTGATCAGGGCGGCTATCCTTCGTCGCCTTGCGCTACAGACAGCGCATCCTGCGGTCTTCAACGGCAACCGGCGATATGCCTCAAGGGGCCCTATCAAAATCCAAAACATGCGTGATTACTCGAACATGTGATGAAACCTTGGGGCAGGGGCGTTGCCTGCCTTGGCCCCGGCCGCTAGGCTTGCGGGCAACGCAAATGTGATTTCCGGAAGTGCCGCTCTTGACCCAGACCCGCCCCCTTGCTGCCCTGCTGCGTCTTGCCGTACTGGCTGCGCTGACGACGGGAACCGCCCTGCCGGCTCTGGCGCAGGACGGCCCGCCCGAACCGAAGCCGACGCAGCAGCCCGCGCAGATCAGCGGCCTGGCCGGCCCCTATCTTGCCGCCCGCATGGCGACCGTCGAGAACGACTTTCGCGCGGCGGCGCGCTATTTCGTCATGGCGTCGGCGCAGGATCCGCAGGACGTCTATCTGCAGGACAGCGCGCTGGTCGCGTTGGCATCGGCGGGCGATGTCGATCAGGCGGTGGCCATGGCCGAACGGTTGTTCGACGAGGATCGTCCCACGGAACTGGCCGGCCTTCTGCGCCGCGCACAGTTGGTCCGGGCCGAGGACTGGCAGGGCGTGGTCGACCTGATCGACGCGACCCATGCGCCGGACGTCCCGCTGGACCAGGACCTGATGGACGGCACCATCCGTGCCTGGGCGCTGCTGGGTGCGGGACGCGCCACCGACGCCATCGCGGCATTCGAGGCGATGGCCGCGAATGCGGACCTGGCCCCCATCGTGAACTATCACCTGGCGCTGGCCCGGGCGCTGGCGGGCGACTATGAGGCCGCCGACCGCCTGATCGTGCAGTCCGAGGCCAGTGGCCACCTGATGGGCTTGACCGCCCGCGTCCAGATCCTGTCGCAGCTGGATCGCGGCGACGAGGCGCTGGCGCTGCTGTCCCAGATCGACGGGCTGGAGGCCGAGCCGCAGTTGCTGGCCCTGCGCCAGCGCCTGGAACAGGGGCAGCCGGTGCCCTTCGACGTGGTGGGCGGCCCGGCGGACGGAATCGCGCATCTGCTGCTGTCCTTTGCCTCGGCCCTGTCCAGCAGCCCGGACCCGGAACCGCTGGCGCTGATCCATGCGCGGCTGGCGTCCTGGATCGCGCCCCAGAACCCCGAGGCCCGGCTGACCACCGCGCAGCTGCTGCAGGACCGCCAGCAGTTCGACTTGGCCGAGGCCGAGTTCGATGCCGTCCGCCGCATGGGCGAGATGCGCCCCCAGGCCGAGCTGTCGCGCATCGATGCCCTGTCGCGCGCCCAACGCCCCGCCGAGGCGGAGCGCGCGGCCCTGGCGCTGACCGCGGCCTATCCGGGCTTGGCGCAGTCCTGGATCGCGCTTGGCGACGTGACCCGCCAGCAGGAGAAATACGCCGAGGCGATCCCAAGCTATGACCGGGCGCTGGACCTTCTGGCCGACGCCCCGCCCGAGGCGCGCTGGTTCCCGCTTTACGCGCGCGGCATCTCGCTGGAGCGTGTGGGCCAGTTCGACCGCGCCGAGGCCGACCTGCTGGCCGCGCTGGAGATCCGCCCCGATCAGGCCAGCCTGCTGAACTATCTGGGTTATTCTTGGATCGACCGGAACCAGAACCTGGACCGGGCGCTGGACATGATCAAGCGCGCGGTCGAGCTGTCGCCCGGCGACGGCTATATTCTGGACAGTCTGGCATGGGCCTATTTCCGGCTTGGCCGCTATCAGGAGGCCGTGGCCCCGATGGAGCAGTCCATCGCCACGATGGCCGCCGATCCGCTGGTCAACGACCACCTGGGCGACATCTACTGGATGGTCGGCCGCCATCGCGAGGCGCAGATCCAGTGGCAGCGCGCCCTGTCGCTGGAGCCCGGCGAAAGCGGAGAGGTCGATGCCGACCGCATCCGCGCCAAGCTGGATCGCGGCCTGAACGCGGTGATGGACGAGGAGGACGGCCCCGTCGCCAGCCACCCCACCCAGGCCCCGCAGACAGAGGCCGACGCGGCCGAATGATCATCGAGGCGGCCCCCGCCAAGCTGAACCTGGCGCTGCACGTGACGGATCGGCGGCCCGACGGCTATCACCTGCTGGATTCGCTGGTCTGCTTTGCGGCGGTCGGCGACAGCATCGCCCTGACCCCCGGCCCGCTGTCCCTGAGCATCGACGGCCCCTTCGCGGCGGGTCTGTCCACCGATGACAACCTGTGTCTGCGCGCCGCGCGTCTGGTCGGAGGACAGGCCGCGATCCGGCTGACCAAGGCGCTGCCCGTTGCCTCGGGCATCGGGGGAGGGTCCGCCGATGCGGCGGCGGTGCTGCGCGGGCTGGCGCGGATGGGCCATCCGCTGCCCGATGGGACCGAACGGCTTGGCGCCGACGTGCCGGTCTGCCTGGCCTCGACGCCCGCGCGCATGCAGGGCGTCGGAGAGGTGCTGACCCCGCTGCCCGCCCTGCCGCCGCTGCACCTGGTGCTGGTCAATCCCGGCATCGGCGTGCCCACCCCGGCGATCTTCGCGGGCCTGCGGTCGCGCGACAATCCGCCCCTGCCGCCCATTCCCGCCTTTGCCGATGTCGATGCGCTGCTGGGCTGGCTGGGCACCACCCGGAACGACCTGCAGCCCCCCGCGATCGCCGCGGCGCCCGTCATCGCCGACGTGCTGCAGGCGCTGGAGGGGCAGGGCGCGGGGCTGGCGCGGATGTCGGGATCGGGGGCCACCTGCTTCGGCATCTTTGCCGACCCCGGCGCCGCGGAGCGCGCGGCTGCGGCCCTTGCGCGCAACGGCTGGTGGGCGGTGGCGACCGAACTGGCATCCGCCCCGGCGCGCGGCTAGACTGCGCCCGACCCGATCCCGGAGGAACCCATGCTGCGCCTTGGCGTCAACATCGACCACGTCGCCACCATCCGCAACGCGCGGGGCACGCCCTGGCCCGACCCGCTGCGGGCCGCGCTGATCGCCCAGGCCGCGGGCGCGGACGGCATCACCGCCCATCTGCGCGAGGATCGCCGCCATATCAGCGACGCCGACATCGACGCGCTGATGGCCAACCTGACCCAGCCCCTGAACTTCGAGATGGCCGCCACGATGGAGATGCAGGCCATCGCCCTGCGCCATCGTCCGCATGCCGTCTGCATCGTCCCCGAAAAGCGCGAGGAGCGTACGACCGAAGGCGGTCTGGATGTCGCGGGCAACGACAACGCGTTGGCCGGATACATCGCGCCGCTGCGCGAGGCCGGTTGTCGGGTGTCGCTGTTCATCGGTCACGAACCCGCCCAGATCCGCGCCGCCGCCCGGATCGGCGCGGCGGTGGTCGAACTGCACACCGGCGCCTATTGCGATCTGGACACCGAAGGCCGCCACGCCGAGCGCGACGCCGAACTGGCCGCCCTGCGCGAGGGTGCCGCGCTGGCCCATGACCTGGGGCTGGAGGTCCATGCGGGCCACGGGCTGACCTTCGACACGGTCGGTCCCATCGCGGCCATTCCCCAGGTGGCCGAACTGAACATCGGGCATTTCCTGATCTCGGAATCGGTGTTCCTGGGGCTGGAGGGTGCGATCCGCGAGATGCGCGCGCGCATGGACGCGGCGCGGGCGTGATCCCTTTCCTGTCCAAAGACCCGTCGGGACGTACGGCATGATCCTTGGCATCGGCACGGACCTGGCGAACATCGACCGCATCCAGGGGACGCTGGACCGCTTTGGCGACAGGTTCCGCAACCGGGTCTTCACGCCGACCGAACTGGCCAAGGCTGCCCGCCGCGCCGACGAGGCCGGCACCCTGGCCAAGCGGTGGGCCGCCAAGGAGGCCTGCTCCAAGGCGCTTGGCACGGGTCTTGCCATGGGCATCAGCTGGCGCGACATGGCGGTGACGAACCTGCGGTCGGGCCAGCCGGTCATGGCGCTGACGGGCTGGGCCGCGGACCGGCTGGCGGCGATGACGCCCGCCGATCATCACGCGGTCGTGCATGTCACGCTGACCGACGACCACCCCTGGGCGCAGGCCTTCGTGGTGATCGAGGCGCGTCCCGGCCCTGCGCCTGCTTGACTTTGACCCTGTGCCCGGCCCATGAACACGCGACGCAGGGCCCCGGCCCGAGGGATAAGAGGACCACGCGGAATGGCAACGGCAGCGCCCGAGAAAAAGGACGGCATCTGGGAGACGATCAAGACGATCTTCTGGGCGCTGGTGATCGCGGGCATCTTCCGCACGCTGTTCTTCCAGCCCTTCTGGATCCCGTCGGGCAGCATGAAGGACACGCTGCTGATCGGTGATTTCCTGTTCGTGAACAAGATGGCCTATGGCTATTCCGCGCACAGCTGCCCGTTCTCGATGTGCCCGATCAGCGGCCGCATCCTGGAACGCGAACCGGCGCGCGGCGACGTTGCCGTGTTCCGCCACCCGACCCGCAACGTCGATTTCATCAAGCGCGTGATCGGCCTGCCGGGCGACACCGTGCAGATGCGCGGCGGCCGCCTGTGGCTGAACGGAGAGCCGGTCCAGGTCACCCCCGCCGGCGAGTTCATCGAGGTCAAGGAACAGCAGGGGCCGCAGGGCCTGATCCCGCGCTGCGTGAACGACCCGGTGCCCGAGGGCGGCGACTGCATCAGCGAACGCATGACCGAGACGCTGCCGGGCGGCAACACCCATGACATCTTGAACATCGTCGATGGCTGGGTGGCCGACGACACGCCGACCTTCACCGTCCCCGAAGGACAGTACTTCTTCATGGGCGACAACCGCGACAACTCCGAAGACAGCCGTTTCCCGGCCGAGATCGGCGGCCTGGGCTTCGTGCCCGCCGAATACCTGATCGGCCGCGCCGACCGCATCATGTTCTCGTCGGCGGGGCGGTCGCTGCTGTATTTCTGGACGTGGCGGTCCGACCGCTTCTTCAAGGCGGTGAATTGACGCCCTCGGCCGACATCCGGGCCTTCATGGCCCGTCTGGGGCATGAATTCGCGCGGCCCGAACTGCTGATCCGCGCGCTGACGCATGGCTCGATCGCCAGCGTCACGCGGCCCGACAACCAGCGGCTGGAGTTCCTGGGCGACCGCGTCCTGGGCCTGGTCATGGCCGAGGCGCTGTTCACTGCAGACACCGCCGCCAGCGAGGGCCAGCTTGCCCCGCGCTACAATGCGCTGGTGCGCGGAGAGACCTGCGCCGCGGTGGCCCGCGAGCTGTCTCTGGGCGACGTGCTGAAGCTGGGTCGGTCCGAGATGCTGTCGGGCGGGCGTCGCAAGGACGCCCTTCTGGCCGATGCGATGGAGGCGGTGCTGGCCGCCGTCTATCTGGATGCGGGCTTCGATGCGGCCCGTCAGGTCGTGCTGCGCCATTGGGCGCCGCGTCTGGCGCGGGTCGATGCCGACAGCCGCGACGCCAAGACCGCCCTGCAGGAATGGGCCCAGGCCCAGGGCATGCCGCCCCCCGTCTATGAACAGACCGAACGCAGCGGCCCCGACCATGCGCCGGTCTTCCTGATCACCGTGCGGCTGGAAGACGGCCGCGACGCGCAGGCCCGCGGCACGGGCACCAAGCGCAGCATCGAACAGGCCGCCGCGCAATCGCTGCTGGATCGGCTGGAAGGACTGACATGACCGACGACGACATCGCCCCCGATCAGCCGCCCGCGGCGCAACCCGACGGGCCCACCCGCGCGGGCTTCGTCGCCCTGATCGGAGAGCCCAATGCGGGCAAGTCCACGCTGCTGAACCAGATGGTCGGCGCCAAGGTCAGCATCGTGACCCACAAGGTCCAGACGACCCGCGCACGCATCCGCGGCATCGCCATGCACGGCCCCGCGCAGATCGTCTTTGTCGACACGCCGGGCATCTTCCGCCCGCGCCGCCGGCTGGACCGCAGCATGGTCGCCGCGGCCTGGGGCGGGGCGTCGGACGCCGACATCGTACTGGTGCTGGTCGAGGCGCATCGCGGCCTGACCGACGGCACGCAGGCGATCCTGGATCAGCTGGTCGACCTGGGCAAGGGGACGCCCGTCGCGCTGATCATCAACAAGATCGACCGCGTCAAGGCCGAGACCCTGCTGGCCTTGTCTCAGCAGCTGAACGAGGCCTATCCCTTCACCGAGACGTTCATGATCTCGGCCATGCGCGGCCATGGCTGTCAGCAGCTGCGCGGCTGGCTGGCCCGCAGCCTGCCCGAAAGCCCGTGGCTGTACCCCGAGGATCAGATCGCCGACCTGCCCATGCGCATGATCGCCGCCGAGATCACCCGCGAGAAGCTGACCCTGCGTCTGCATGAGGAGATCCCCTATCAGCTGACGGTGGAGACCGAGGCCTGGGAGGAGAAGGACGACGGCAGCGCCCGCGTCGAACAGGTCGTCTATGTCGCCCGCCAGGGCCACAAGGGCATCGTCCTGGGCCGCGGCGGAGAGACGATCAAGGCCGTGGGTCAGGCCGCCCGCGTCGAGCTGGAGGAGTTCATGGGCCGCCGCGTCCATCTGTTCCTGCAGGTCCGCGTCCGCGAGAACTGGGAGAACGAGGCCGAACGCTATGACGAGATCGGCCTGAACTTCCGCGACGGCGATGGCTGAGGCCCGCCTGGCCGCGTCCCTGTGGGTCGCGGCCTATCTGGCCCGCCTGGCTCAGGCCAACATCCCCGCCTATGTGCTGGCGCGCGGCGACGACACGGCGGGGGCGATCGCGGTGAAATGCGCCCATCTGGACGGCACCGCCGCACTGTGGATGCGCGAATGGGACATGGACAGCGACACCCGTCCCTGGGTCGCGACCGACAGGGGCACCGAGCGTGACATCGACGCTGCCATCGCCCGCCAGCGGTCCCGCGACCGCGACCTGTGGGTGATCGAGATCGAATCGCGCGATGGCACCACGCTGCTGGATCGCGACGGGCTGTTCTGACCTCTGGCAGGGTCGCTGTTTGCAGAATATGCATCACGCCATGAGCAGCACCCCGCAGACCGATTCGCCCAAGGGCCTTGCCTATGCCGTCGCGGCCTATGGGCTGTGGGGGTTCCTGCCGATCTACATGAAGGCGCTGGCGCATCTGCCCGCGGCCGAGATCATCGCCCATCGCATCGTCTGGTCGCTGCCCATCGCGGCGGCCGTCCTGTTGTGGCAGGGCCGCGCGGCCGAGGTCGGCCAAGCCCTGCGCCAGCCGCGCCTGCTGGCGATGGCGGCGCTGACGGCGGTGCTGATCTCGGTCAACTGGCTGATCTATGTCTGGGCGATCTCGAACGATCACGCGCTTGACGCGGCGCTTGGCTATTACATCAACCCGCTGTTCAGCGTGTTTTTGGGCGCGACGCTGCTGGGGGAACGGCTGACGCGGGGGCAGGTCGCGGCCATCGCGCTGGCGGCCACCGCGGTGATCGTGCTGACGGTGCAGGCGGGCAGCCTGCCGTTGGTGGCGATCGGCCTGACGCTGTCCTGGGGCCTCTATGCCTATTGCAAGAAAAGCCTGCCGCTTGGCCCCAACCAGGGCTTCACGCTGGAGGTGCTGCTGATGACCCCGCTGGCGGCGGGCTTCCTGATCTGGCAGGCGCTGCAGGGCCAGTCGCATTTCACTGGCGCCGGCTGGGGCCAGGCGCTGTTGCTGCTGGGATGCGGGCCGGTCACGGCGATCCCGCTGCTGTTCTATGCCAACGGGGCCAAGCTGATCCGCCTGTCGACCATCGGCATCCTGCAATACATCGCGCCGACGATGATCTTTCTGTGCGCGGTGGTGCTGTTCGGCGAACCCTTCGACGGGGCCCGCCTGATCGCGTTCCCGATGATCTGGGCGGCGCTGGTTATCTATTCGGTGACGCTGGTCCGCCAGGCGGGCCAGAGACGCCGCGACCGTCGCGACCTGGCCGCCCGGCGCATGCAATAGGCGCCCCATGCCGACGGGGCGCGCGACCGTGGCCCGCGTGACGCCCTCTGGCCCCCGCAGGCCGGATCGCGCAAGCTGTGTCGGCGGACCCGGAGGCTGTGATGGAATGGCAGGCAGAAGGCACCGTGATCGGCCGCCGTCCCCATGGCGAGACGGCCGTCATCATCGACGTGCTGACCCTTGAACACGGGCGCCATGCCGGGGTCGTCCCCGGCGGGGCATCGCAGAAACGCGCCGCCATGCTGCAGCCCGGCGCGCGGCTGACCCTGCGCTGGCGCGCGCGCCAGTCGGACCAGTTGGGCAGCTTTGCCGCCGAGCCGCTGCGGATGCGGGCGGGGCTGATGGCCGATCCGACCGCGCTTGCCGGCCTGAACGCCGTCTGCGCGCTGCTGGTCTTTGCGCTGCCCGAACGCGATCCGCACCCGATGCTGGTCCAGCGGACCGAGGCGCTGCTGGACCAGATCGAGGCGGGTGCCGACTGGCCGCCCGCCTATCTGGTGTGGGAGATGCTGTTGCTGGACGAGATGGGGTTCGGCCTGGACCTTGCCAGCTGCGCGGTGACCGGCGCGACCGAGGGGCTGGCCTATGTCAGCCCAAGATCGGGCCGTGCGGTCAGCCGGCAGGGGGCGGGGGACTGGGCCGACCGCCTGCTGCCACTGCCGGCGGTCATGGGCGGGGCGGGTGACAATCGCGGCCGCGACCTGGCCCAGGGGCTGGCCATCACCGGGCATTTCCTGGAACGGCGGATGGCGCCCGACCTGGTCGGACGCCCCTTGCCCGCCGCGCGGGGGCGGCTTGTGCGGCGCCTGCTGCGGCCCGCCGCGGGGCCGCAGGACGGCTGAGACTTACTGGTTGCCGCGGGCGGCCGACAGCGCGTCGGTGGCCTGTTCAGCGGGGCGGCCGCTTTCGAAGATCAGCCAGGTCGGGCCCTTGATGCGCAGAACGCCGCCATAGAACTCCATCGAATTGGCCTGCTGCAGCGCCTCGAAGAAGCGCTGTTCGACGGCCAGATCCTTGCAGTCGGTGACACCGGTCGTTTGCAGCGGCTCGAAGGCGACGGCGGGCAGGGGGACGGTGTTCTTGGCCGCATAGCCGTTGCACGGCCCGCGACCGGACACGCCCTCGGGGCGGGTCGTCAGGGTGATGTTGCGCAGCGGCACGGTGCCGTTTCCGATGCCCACCAGCACATAGTCGTTGGCCGGGATGCCGCCCATCGGGTCGCCCGCCGGTTCCGAACAGGCGGACAGGGTCAACGTGGCGATGGCGGCCAAGGCAAGGGCGGGGCGGATCGTCAGGGACATGGGCAGGCTCCTATGGGCGCAGACAAGCGGGGCTGAGGTGGTCTAGCGTCATTTTCGGCGCCGATCCAGCCCGCGCGCGCATCAGCCCAACAACCTGCGCGCGATCACCTGGGCCTGGATTTCTGCCGCGCCCTCGAAGATGTTCAGGATGCGGGCATCGCACAGCACCCGGCTGATCGGATATTCCAGCGCGAAACCGTTGCCACCGTGGATTTGCAGGGCATTGTCGGCCGCCGACCAGGCCACGCGGGCACCCAGCAATTTGGCCATCCCGGCCTCGACATCGCAGCGGTGACCGTGATCTTTTTCCCACGCGCTGAAATAAGTCAGCTGCCGCGCGATCATGATTTCGACAGCCATCATCGCCAGCTTGTCGGCCACGCGGGGAAAGGCCGCCAGCGGCTTGCCGAACTGCCTGCGGTCCAGCGCATAGCGCAGCCCCAGGTCCAGCGCGTTCTGCGCCACCCCGATCGCGCGCGCCGCGGTCTGGATGCGGGCGGATTCGAACGTCTCCATCAGCTGCTTGAAGCCGCGGCCCGTCTCTCCACCCAGAAGGTTCGCGCCGTCGACGCGGAACCCGTCAAAGGCAAGCTCGTATTCCTTCATCCCGCGATAGCCCAGGACCTCGATCTCTCCGCCGGTCATGCCGGGGGTGGGAAAGGGGTCGGCATCGGTGCCGGGGGTCTTTTCGGCAATGAACATCGACAACCCGCGATAGTCGTCGGTCGCGGGATCCGTGCGCGCCAGCAGGGTCATGATATGCGTGCGGGCGGCATGGGTGATCCAGGTCTTGTTCCCGGTCACCACCCAATCGCCGCCGTCCCGGACCGCGCGGGTGCGCAGGCTGCCCAGGTCGCTGCCGGTGTTGGGTTCGGTGAAGACCGCGGTGGGCAGCGTCTCGCCGCTGGCCAGGCGCGGCAGCCAGTGCGCCTTCTGCGCCTCGGTGCCGCCGCACAGGATCAGCTCGGCCGCGATCTCGCTGCGCGTGCCAAGAGAGCCCACGCCGATATAGCCGCGCGACAGCTCCTCGGACACGACGACCATCGCGGCCTTGGACAGGCCCAGGCCGCCGAATTCCTCGGGGATAGTCAGGCCGAAGACACCCAGTTCGGCCAGTTCGCTGATGATCTCCATCGGGATCAGCTGATCCTGCAGGTGCCAGCCATGGGCATGGGGGGCGACCTTGTCGTCGCTCCACCGGCGGAACTGGTCGCGGATCATCTCCAGATCCTCGTCCAGGCCGCTGGCGCCGAAAATCGCCGCGCCGGCGTCGCGCGCCATGAGGGCGGCCAGTTCGGCCCGCGCCTCGGGCGTGTTGCCCGCCATCAGCGACAGCGCCTGTTCCGACGGCTGCCACGTCACGCCCAGATCGGACAGGCGCGCGAATTCGGTCTGGCTCATCGGGATGCCGCCCAGGATCTGGGTCAGGTATTCTCCCATGCCGATGCGGGTGATCAGCGCCTCGACAGGGCCGTCCACGCGCGCCGACCAGTCGGCCAGCTGACGCAGCGACATGACATAGGTGGCCAGCCAGGACAGGGCATGCGCCGCATGCTGGTGCCGCTCCAGCGCGTCTGTGTCGACGCGGCCGTCCACCATCACGCGGGCGCGCAGGGCCTCCGTGGCGCGGGCCAGCAGATCGTCCAGTTCGGACAGGACGGTCTGGGACTGATGGGTCATGTCTTTCATCGATTCGTCCTTTCGCGGCATTGCAGCATGGGTAGCGCCTTCGCACCTGCAGCGCAACAATTTTGCGCCCAATGACCGCCGCGCGACCTAATGTGTCGCACCGGATTCGCGTGTCGCTGATCCGTCAAAGCGGCCTTTTCCTTTCCCGGCGTCGCGGTTAGCGTGCCCCCATGTTCGGACTGGAGCCCTGGCAATTCGTGGCGGCCTTCGGGGTTACCGCCTTCGCGGGCTTCGTGAAGGGGGCCCTGGGCTTTGCCATGCCGATGATCATGATCTCGGCCTTCGGGTCGATCATGCCGGCACCGGTGGCCCTGGCGGCCATGATCCTGCCGACGCTGTTCACCAACATCCAGCAGGCCGTGCGCGACGGGCGGCCCGCCGCCGTGGCCTCGGCCGTCAAGTTCCGCCTGCACATCGCGATGGTCGGCATCTTCATCTGCGTCTCCGCCGGGTTCGCGGCGGTGATCCCGCAATGGGTGATGTACGCGCTGCTGGGCGTGCCGATCACGCTGTTCGCGCTGTGGCAGCTGTCGGGCCGCCCGCTGGTCCTGAACCTGCGCCACCGCAGGCGGGCCGAGGGGTGGTCGGGCGTCATCGGCGGACTGTACGGCGGCATCTCGGGCATCTGGGGGCCGCCGCTGATCGTCTATCTGCTGTCGGTGGGCACCGAAAAGCGCGAACAGGTGCGGGTGCAGGGCGTCGTGTTCCTGATCGGCGCGGTCGTCCTGACGGTGGCGCACCTGTTTTCCGGCCTGCTGAACGCATCGACCTTGCCCCTGTCCGCGGTCCTGTGCTTCCCGGCCTTTGCGGGGATGATGGCGGGGTTTGCGCTGCAGGACCGGCTGGATGTCGAACAGTTCCGCCGCTGGACGCTGCTGCTGCTGATCCTGACCGGGCTGAACCTGATCCGCCGCGCCTTTGATCTCTGGAGCCTGTGATGCCTGACGCCGCCGACCTGACCGCCCGCCTGATCCGCTGCCCCTCGGTCACGCCCGAGGAGGGCGGCGCCCTGGTCCTGCTGCAGGAGATGCTGGAGGAGGCGGGCTTCGACTGCCACCGCGTCGACCGCAACGGCACGCCGAACCTGTTCGCGCGATGGGGCGCCAAGGGGGCGCGGGCCATGGGCTTCAACGGGCATACCGACGTGGTGCCGCCGGGTGATCCGGCATCCTGGACGCATCCGCCGTTCTCCGGCCACTGGGACGCGGACGACGTGATCTGGGGCCGGGGCGCCACCGACATGAAATCCGGGGTCGCGGCCTTTGTCTGCGCCGCGGTGGATTTCGTGCGCCAGACGCCCCCGGACGGGGCCGTGATCCTGACCATCACCGGCGACGAGGAAGGCCCGTCCCGAGACGGTACCATCGCCCTGCTGGACTGGATGGCCGCGAACGACGAACGCATGGAAGCCTGCATCGTCGGAGAGCCGTCGAACCCCGAGGTGATGGGAGAGATGATGAAGATCGGCCGGCGTGGATCGGCCACCTACACCATCACCGCCAAGGGTCGTCAGGGGCATGCCGCCTATCCGCACAAGGCGCTGAACCCGCTGCACGCGCTGACCCGCTATCTGGCCGACCTGACCGCCGAGCCGCTGGACCAGGGGACGGATCATTTCGACCCCTCGGGGCTGCAGATCACCACGATCGACTGCGGCAACCCCGCGTCGAACGTGATCCCGGAAAAGGCGGTGGCGGTGGTCAACATCCGCTTCAACGACCTGCATACCGGGGCGGGCCTGCTGGACCGCCTGCGCGACCGCGCGGCGGCGGTGCAGGAGCAGACCGGCGTGACGCTGCGCGTCGAGGCCCAGATCTCGGGCGAGGCGTTCCTGACCGCGCCCGGCCCCTTCGTCGACATGGTGCGCGGCGTCGTCCAGCAGGAGACGAACCGGCAGCCGGTCCTGTCCACATCGGGCGGCACCTCGGACGCGCGCTTCGTCAAGGATCACTGCCCGGTGGTGGAATTCGGGCTGGTCGGTGCCCACATGCACCAGGTGGACGAACGTGTCCCCGCCCAGCAGGTCCGCCAGCTGCAGGTGATCTATCAGCGTATCCTGGAAAGGTTCTTTGCATGACCATCGTCGAGACGACCGACCTGGCCGCCTGCCACGCGCTGCGCCGCACCGTCTTCATCGAGGAGCAGAACGTCCCCGAGGCCGAGGAGATGGACGACCTGGACGGCGACGCCGTCCACCTGCTGGCGACCGATGCGGAGGACCGTCCGGTCGCGACCGCGCGCCTGCTGGTCAAGGACGACATCGGCAAGATCGGCCGCGTCTGCGTGCTGGCCGACCAGCGCGGAACCGGCACGGGGGCCGCCTTGATGCGGGCCGCCATCGACGCGCTGGCCGCCCGCGGCGTGCGCCAGGTGCGGCTGGGATCGCAGACCCATGCGATGGGTTTCTATGAAAAGCTGGGCTTCGTCGCCGAGGGTCCTGTCTATGACGACGCGGGCATCCCGCATCGCGACATGGCCCTGGACCTGAAGTGAGCCGATGACCCAGACCCAGATCCCCAGCAAGGCGCAGATCATCGAATGGGTGTCCGACAATCCGGACGCCAATTCCAAGCGCGATATCGCCAAGGCCTTCGGCATCAAGGGCGCCGCGCGGATCGAGCTGAAGCGCCTGCTGAAGGAGCTGGAGGCCGAGGGCCATCTGGAGCGCCGCCGCCGCCATTACCTGGACGCCGAGACGCTGCCGCTGGTGACGGTCCTGGAACTGCTGGCGCCGGACGGGTCGGGCGATCTGTTCGCGCGACCGCTGGAATGGTCGGGGACCGGGCCGATGCCGCGGATCCTGTACGCGCCGCTGAAGGCCGATCCGGCCCTGGGCCGTGGCGACCGGTTCCTGGGCCGGCTGATGCCGGTTCTGGGCGAGGATTATCAGTACCGCGCCCGCCTGATCCGCCGCATCACGGCCAGCGCGAACCGCATCACCGGCATCTTTCGCAAGGACAGCGAGGGCGGCCGTATCTTGCCCATCGACAAGGGCCAGGACAAGGAGTGGCGCGTCCGTGCCGACGCCACCCTGGATGCCGAGAACGGCGAACTGGTGCAGGGCGAACAGATCGGCCCACGCGGCCGCATGGGCCTGCCGCAGGCGCGCATCATCGAACGTCTAGGCGATCCGTCGGCGCCCCGCGCGGTCAGCCTGATCGCGATCCACCAGCACGGCATCCCCGACGAATTTCCGCAGAAGGCGCTGGACGAGGCCGAGGCCGCCAAGCCCGCGCCGCTGAAGGGGCGGGACGACCTGCGCCATCTGCCGCTTGTCACCATCGACCCGTCGGACGCGCGCGACCACGACGATGCGGTCGCGGCCTTCGTCGAGGAGGACGGCGGCGCGACGATCTGGGTCGCCATCGCCGACGTGGCCCATTATGTCCGCTCCGGCAGCGCGCTGGACCGCGAGGCCTGGGGGCGCGGCAACTCGACCTATTTCCCCGACCGCGTGGTGCCGATGCTGCCAGAGGCGCTGTCGGCGGACCTGTGTTCGCTGCACGAGGGCGTCGACCGACCCGTCATCGCGGTCGAGATGCGGCTGGACGCGCAGGGCAACAAGACCGGCCACCGGTTCCAACGCGCCATGATGAACAGCCGCGCCAGCCTTGCCTATGAGCAGGCGCAGGCGGGCGCGGACGGGGTGCCCGACGCGCAGACCGCGCCGCTGATGGACGACGTGATCCGCCCGCTGTGGCATGCCTATGGCCTGCTGAAGGACGCGCGCGAGCGCCGCCAGCCGCTGGAACTGGACCTGCCGGAACGCCGGATCGAGCTGTCGCCCGAGGGACGCGTCACGGCCGTGGCGTTCCGCGAACGCCTGGACGCGCACAAGCTGATCGAGGAGTTCATGGTCCTGGCCAACGTGGCCGCCTCCGAGGAGCTGACCCGTCACAAGCGCCCCCTGCTGTTCCGCGTCCACGAGGAGCCGAGCCTGGCCAAGATGGACGCGCTGCGCGAGGTGGCCCAGGCTTCGGGGTTCACGCTGGCCAAGGGGCAGGTGCTGCACACCAGCCACCTGAACCGCCTGCTGTCCCAGGCCGAGGGCAGCGATTTCGACGAACTGATCAACATCAGCACGCTGCGGTCGATGACCCAGGCCTATTACCACCCCGAGAATTTCGGCCATTTCGGCCTGTCGCTGAAAAGCTATGCGCATTTCACCTCGCCCATCCGGCGGTACGCTGACCTGGTGGTGCATCGGGCGCTGATCAGCGCGCATGGCTGGGGCAAGGACGGGCTGACCGAGGATCAGGTCGAACGCCTGCCCGAGACCGCGACCCATATCAGCGAGACCGAGCGGCGATCCATGGCCGCGGAACGCGACACGACCGACCGCTATCTGGCGGCGTTCCTGGCGGAACGCGTGGGCACCGAGATGACCGGCCGCATCAGCGGCATCCAGAAGTTCGGCGCCTTCGTCAAGCTGGACGAGACGGGGGCCGACGGGCTGCTGCCCATCCGCGCCATCGGGCAGGAATATTTCCACTTCGACCCCGACCGCCAGATGCTGATCGGCAGCGACACGGGCCTGGAGATCGGCATCGGACAGCGGGTGACCGTGCGCCTGGCCGAGGCACTGCCCCTGACCGGGGGGCTGCTGCTGGACCTGCTGGAGCTGGAGGGCGCGACCCTGCCGCGCGGTCCGTCTAAGGGACGCCGCGGCGGTGGACCGGGTCGCATGGCCGTCAAGTCGCGGCTGGCCGAGATCAAGCGCGCCACCAAGCGGCGGCGCAAGCGCTGATCAGCTTTCGCG